>NZ_JBHUSF010000080.1:0-31362 GCF_042673295.1 Rhodococcus sp. NPDC057014 | reverse complement strand
CCAGGTTCAGCACACCGTGAGGCAGGCCCGCGTCGGTGAGGGCTTGAGCCAGGCGCATCGCCAGCAGCGGCACGGTGCTGGCCGGTTTCCAGACCACGGTGTTGCCGTAGGTCAGGGCCGGGGCGATCTTCCACGCCGGGATGGCGATCGGGAAGTTGAAGGGGGTGATCACACCCACCACGCCAATGGGTTTGCGGGTGACCAGGATGCGTTCACCTCGTCGTGGCGAGGAGAACACCTCGCCTGCGTCGCGGTCGGCGTCGTTGCCGTAGTAGCGCAGGATCTGGGCCGCTCGCAGTACCTCGCCGATGCCTTCGGTCTTGGTTTTGCCTTCTTCGCGGGCGAGTTCGGTGCCCCAGTCTTGGGCTGCGTTCTCCACGATTCCCGCGGCACGGACGAGGATCGCGCCACGCTCGTGCGCGGGGGTGCGCGCCCACTCTCGCTTGACCCGTTGGGCTGCCGCGATGGCCCCGTCGAGTGCCGCGGTGTCGGCCAGACGCCCCTGGGCGACGACGACGTCCGGCTCGGCCGGGCTGGTGCTGACGACGGTATCGCCGGCGCCGGCGAGCCATAGTCCGTCAACGAGGTGGTGCAGGTGCGCGGGTGTGCTCATGAGGGGGTCGTCCTTCTTCGGGTGCGGGGTGCTACAGAGCGGCGAATGCTTCGCGGAGGACCGAGAAGCCTTCCACCAGGAGTTCGTCCGAGATCGACAGCGGGGGCAGGAAGCGCAGGACGTTGCCGAGGGTGCCCGCGGTGAGGGTGAGCAGGCCGTGGGTGAGGCAGTAGCGGTTGATCGCGGCGACGGCCTCGCGGTTGGGGGTCTTGGTGCCGGGCTGGACGAGTTCGATCGCTACCATGGCGCCGCGCCCGCGGATGTCTCCGATGATGTCGGTCTGAGCGGCGATGTCGCGCAGTTCGCGGAACATGATGTCGCCGATGGTCTGTGCCCGCTCGAGCAGGCCGTCTTTCTCGATGGTCTCGAACACCCCGAGCGCCGCCTCGCAGGCGGCGGGGTTGCCGCTGTAGGTGCCGCCGATCCCGCCGGCGTGCGCGGTGTCCATGATGTCGGCGCGACCGGTGACCGCGGCGAGCGGCATCCCGCCGGCCAGTCCTTTCGCGGTCACGATCAGGTCGGGCACGACGCCCTCGTGCTCGGAGGCGAACCACGTCCCGGTGCGCGCGATGCCGGCCTGCACCTCGTCGGCGACGAATACGATGCCGCGGTCGCGGCAGAAGTCGGCGATGCGCCGCAGGAATCCCTCGGCCGGGACGATGAATCCGCCCTCACCCTGGATCGGTTCGACCACGACGCAGGCCACCGCGTCGGCGCCGATCTGGGAATCGACGAGGATCTCGAACTGGGTGAACGCCTCGTCGGCCGCGTTCTCGGCGCCGCTCGGCCACCGGTAGGGGTAGGCCATCGGGGCGCGGTACACCTCGGGGGCGAAGGGGCCGAAGGTGCTCTTGTAGGGCTGGTTCTTCGCCGTCATCGTCATGGTCATCAGGGTGCGCCCGTGGAAGGCGTGATCGAAGGTGACCACCGCGGGCCGGCCGGTGGCGGCCCGTGCGTATTTGACGGCGTTCTCCACCGCCTCGCTGCCGGTGTTGAACAGCGCGGTGCGCTTGTCGTGATCGCCGGGGGTGAGTCGGTTGAGCGCCTCGGCGACCGCGATGTACGGCTCGTACGGGGTGGCGAGGAAACAGGTGTGGGTGTACTTCGCGAGCTGGCGGGACGCCCGCTCGACCACCCGCGGGGCGGCGTTACCGACGGTGGTCACGGCGATACCGCTGCCGAAATCGATGAACGAGTTGCCGTCGACGTCGACGAGGACTCCGCCACCGGCGGCCGCGGTGTAGATCCCGGCACCGCTGGTCAACCCCGCCGGCAGGGCGGCGGATCGGCGGGCGGCGAGTTCCTGGGAGCGGGGTCCGGGTACCTCGGTGACGATGCGGCGTACCTGCTCGAGCTGCGGTCCGCCGACGGGTGTGTGCACAGCAGTCATGTCGTGTCCTCCAGTCGGGTCACCGAGGACTGTATGAGCTTCGGATCGCCACATATATGGCACTGAGGTACAAGAGATGACAAATCTATGGCCGGTTCGTCTAACTCGTTTCTTCGCGGTTCCGCACACACTTGTTGACAAGGACCACTCGGGAGGAAGCTGTGATGGGCAAGGCCGCCGCGCCGACAGACCACATGTCATCACCGTTGGCTACGGACCTGCACGACGCCGTGATTCGGCTCGTCCTCGCCAACGCACACGGCGTGGACGTCCCGCGCATGAACTTTCTGTCCGGAACGAGGAGCGACCGTGTCGAGGCGATAATCCTCTGGCCGGGGACGAGCCCGCTGCTGGCCGACGTCGCCATGGTGTTCGAGCACTTCGGATTGCGTGTCGCTGATCGGGAGACGTTACCGCTTCCCGAAGATCTGTCCGGCCACGAGACCCTGCACAAGTTCACTTTTCAGACGCCGCAGGCGTGGCGCGGCCGATCGCTGAGCCTGGTGTCGGACGCATTCGAAGCACATACACTATACGGGTTCGAGATCGATGACTACGCGAAGCTGATCGTCACGGCCGGGCTGTCCTGGCGGGATATCGTTCTCGTCCGTGCCGCGAGCCGTTTCGTCCGCCAGGCCGGCCTCGGGCTGTCCGAGAGCTATGTCATCGACACCCTCCTGCGGCACGCCGAGTTCGCCGAATCGCTCGTTCGCTACTTCGAGGTGCGGTTCGATCCTGAACTCGGCGAACGTAATTCGGTAGTCGCCGACGCTATTACTACCGTGCACGAACACCTGGATGCGGCAACGACGTTGGACGAAGACCGAATCATGCGGTCGCTGGAGTCTTTCGTCACCGCATGCCTACGGACGAACTGGTACCAACCCGACGCCACCGGCACACCGAAGCCCTACGCCTCGTTCAAGCTCGACTCGAGCAAACTCGCGCTCACCGGACCGGTTGTCCCCTATCGGGAGATCTACGTCTACGCCAACGACGTCGAGGGCATCCACCTGCGCAGTGGCGCGGTCGCACGCGGAGGACTGCGGTTCTCCGACCGCCCCGAAGACTACCGCACCGAGGTCCTGGGCCTGATGAAGACCCAGACGGTCAAGAACTCCCCGATCATCCCAGTCGGAGCGAAGGGTGCCTTCGTCCGCAAGAACCCGGATATCACTCCTGCAGAATCGTATTCGACGTTCATCCAGGGTCTGCTGGATGTCACCGACAACATCGTCGACGGTCGGACCGTTGCCCCGGAACGCACTGTCACCTACGACGGCCCGGACACCTACCTGGTGGTGGCCGCCGACAAAGGGACGGCGTCGTTCTCGGATCTGGCCAACAACATAGCCCTCGACGCCGGGTACTGGCTCGGTGACGCGTTCGCCTCCGGCGGCTCGAGTGGGTACGACCACAAGGCGATGGGTATCACCGCCCGCGGCGCGTGGGTCTCGGTGCGCCGGCACTTCGACGAGATCGGCGTGGACGTCGACGCCGATCCCATCTCTGTCGTCGGTATCGGCGACATGTCCGGTGACGTGTTCGGGAACGGAATGCTGTTGTCGGAGTCACTCAAGCTGGTCGCAGCGTTCGACCATCGGCACATCTTCCTCGACCCCGACCCTGATCCGGTCATCTCGTTCGCCGAACGCACACGCCTGTTCGCGCTTCCGGGATCCACGTGGGATCACTACAATCGCAGCGCCCTGTCCGCCGGTGCCGGAATCTGGCCGCGCACAGCCAAATCGATCTCACTCTCACCACAGGCCCAGGAACTGCTCGGTCTGCAGCAGAACCTGATTTCGCCGAACGAGCTGATCAAGGCAATCCTGACCGCCCCCGTCGACCTGCTGTGGAACGGCGGAATTGGCACGTATGTCAAAGCATCGACGGAAACTCACGCCGACGCGGCCGATCCGGCCAACGATTCGGTGCGAGTGGGTGCCGCCCAGCTGCGTGCCTCGGTGATCGGAGAGGGCGGAAACCTCGGACTCACCCAACGGGCCCGCATCGAATACGCGCTCGGCGGCGGCCGAATCAATGCGGACTTCATCGACAACGCCGCCGGCGTCGCCACATCAGACCTCGAGGTCAATCTCAAGATCGCACTCGACGTCGCCGTGCACAGCGGGCGAATCGACCAGGACGAACGCAACACCCTCTTGGCCGCCTCCCGCCCCGACGTCGCCGACGCGGTGCTCCGCAACAGCGAAAGCCAAACGCTCGCAATCAGCCTCGCCGCCTCCCAGGCTTCGAGATTGCTGAACCGTCACGAACGACTCATCGACAACCTCGAACACAACAACGGCATCAACCGGACTACCGAGGTGCTGCCGACCAAGAAGGAATTGGTATCGCGGACGCAGGCCGGTCTCGGCCTCACCTGCCCCGAGATCGCGGTCCTACTCGCCCAGTCGAAGAACGTCGTGCAACAGGACCTGCTCGAATCCGCTGTTCCCGACGAACCGGTCTTCGCCTCCGCCTTGACCTCGTACTTCCCGTCGCGAATCCGCAACCACCTCCACGAGGAGATCCGGCACCACCGCCTGGCACGGGAGATCGTGGCAACGAAGATCGCCGACGACCTGATCAACCATGTCGGCCCCGGCCTGATCTATCAACTCGAGGAACGTCTCGGCGTCAAGACACCGGCGGTCGCGCAGGCCTACGCCGTTGTCCGGGCCGTCTTCGACATCGACGAGCTGTGGACGGACGCCGAACGGCGCACCGACATCACCCCAGTCGAGCGTTGGAACCTTCTGCACACCCTCCAGCACTTCATCGAGCACACCGCATCCTGGATTCTGCGGCACCGGCCGGCCCCACTCGACGTCATCGAGGAGATCGCTCGGTACCGTCCCGGCGTCCGCGAGTTGGTCGCCGGTCGTCCCCGCCCGACCACGATCGCGGAGACCACGGAGCGACTTCGGTTCCTCGCCGAGGCCTTCGCCCTGATCGAGACCGCCCGGCGGCGTGGTTGCCCGGTCGAGACCGCCGCGGCCGCTCACACCCGCGTCGACACCATGCTGGAACTGAAGTGGTTGACCAGCCGCTTCGAAGACCACGTCACCATGAACTGGTGGGATGCGATGGCCGCAGCGACCGTGCGCGACGATCTGGCCGAGCGGCATCATGCGCTGGTCGGGGAGATACTCGATCTTGATACTGGGGGCCAGGACCAGATACGTACGTGGCAGGACCGCACTGCGGACGCCATCCACCGATTTTCAGGAATGATCGCCGAACTCCGCCGTGACGGCGTGGTCGACGTCTCCCGCGCCTGCACCGTCGGCGCCGAGCTGAGATTGCTCGTGAAAAGTACCAGGGAAGACAGGCTGCCCGGCTGAATGTACGCACCGCCGCCCGCGGACGTGCGTCGATGCCAGGTCGACCTACCTCACCTGACAAAGAATCGGTTGCGATTGTCAGTCCTCGTCACAAGTCGGGAGGGCGACGTTTCGGCACAGTACTGGGGGAGGACGATTGAAGGAGGAGATGAGCGCAGTGAAGCTTCCCCCGTTACAGTATGTGGCCCCGCGTTCGCTTGCGCAGGCGTGCGATCTGCTGGCTGCCGACGAAGATGCGAAGGTCTTGGCGGGGGGACAGAGCCTGATGCCGTTGCTGGCGATCAGGCTTTCCTCGCCATCGACCCTGATCGATCTAGCGCACGTACCGGACCTGGTGGGCGTGGACGAGGCCGGCTCGTACGTGCACATCCGGGCGATGACCACCCACCAACAGGTCATCACGTCTCCGATCGTCCGTGAGCATCTGCCGTTCGTAGCGGAGGCGGGTGCGCACATCGCGCACGCGCAGATCCGCTCACGCGGGACGCTGGGCGGATCGATCGCCCACGGCGACGGGGCTGCGGAGTGGCCCTTGACGGTCCTGACGCTCGACGCGATGGTCGAGGTCGAGAGCGTTCGTGGTCGGCGCACCATCGAGTCCGATGACCTCTTAGTGGGCCCGTACATGACGTCGATCGCACCCGACGAGGTCGTCACCGACGTGTGGATCCCGAAGAAAACCGAGGGCTGGAGTTTCCAAGAGATCGCGCGCCGAGCCGGCGACTATGGTTTGGCGCTGGTGGGTGTGTCGACGGAAACCGGTCCAGACGGAAAGTGCGCCGCGGCCCGCGTCACGGTGGGCGCGGCCGCCGGAACAGTGCAGCGGGTGCCGGCTGCCGAAGACTCGGTGGTCGGGAATGTCCTGGACGAGCACACTGCGCGCCGTGCGGGAGAAGCTGCGCGGGAGTCGTTGAGCTTCATCTCCGACATCCACGGCTCGAGCAACTACCGAGGACACCTCGTTCAAACACTGGTAACACGCGCTCTCATCGAGGCAGGAGCTCGCCGATGATTTCGAACGAACAACCGAGTGACGTGGTCACCGTCTCCATGACGGTGAACGGCCGATCAACCGAGGGGAAGGCGAAGGCCCGTGAGACACTCGCGGACTATCTTCGTGACGAACTCGGTTTGACGGGAACGAAACTCGGCTGCGAGCACGGAGTGTGTGGCGCGTGCACGATCCTGGTGGACGACAAACCGGCGCGGGCCTGCCTGATGCTCGCAGGGCAAGGCGACGGGCGCGAGGTGCGAACCGTCGAGGGACTCGCCACCGGTATCCGTCTGAACGAGCTGCAACAGTCGTTCCGCAAACACCACGGGCTTCAGTGTGGTTTCTGTACCGCCGGCTTCCTGATGTCAGCGACCGCTCTGCTGGCGGAGAATCCGAATCCGTCAGAGGACGAGGTCGTCGATGCTTTGTCGGGAAACATCTGCCGCTGCACCGGCTATCAGACGATCGTGCAGGCCGTTCTCGATGTCGCCGGCACCACGCCCAAGGAAGAGTCATGAAGTTTCAGCACCACGAGTCGCCGCCGATCACCCGGAAACTGATCGGGCAGCGAGTACTGCGCAGTGAGGACGTTCGGCTCGTGACCGGCCGGGGCCACTATCTGGCGGACATCTCGCTTCCCGGCCAGCTTCACGCCGCATTTGTCCGGTCCCCGGCAGCGCACGCGCGTATCGCCGCTATCGATCTGAGCGAAGCGGTGGCGGTGCCGGGTGTGCATCTCGTGTGGACCGGCCACGACGTCGAAGAATTCTGTTCCGGGATCGAGGCTCAGTTCACAGCCGAAGGCTGTGAACTGATCACGATGCCCCTGATGGCGCGCGATGTGGTCCGCTACGTCGGCGAGCCGATCGCTGTCGTGATCGCAGACTCGCGGGCGATAGCAGAAGACGCCTGTGATCTGGTATCCATCGACTTCGACGATCTCGAGGTCGTCCTTGACCCCCGCGTGTCCATCCAGGGAGGATCCGTCGCGAACGGGCAGCGCCCGGACAACGTCGGCCTCCGCGGTAGGGCAACCTTCGGTGACGTCGACACGGCGTTCGACACCGCCGAGCACGTCGTGTCGGCTCTGTTCCACCCTGGCCGGGTCTCGGCGTCACCCATGGAGACGCGCGGCTGTCTGGCCTCGTTCGACTGGTCGACGCAGAAGTTGAAGCTGTGGACCTCGACCCAGATGCCGCACTACGTGAAGCTGTGCCTCGGGCTCTATCTCGGTTTCTCGGAGGCCCGGTGCGAGGTTCTCTCACCCGACACGGGCGGCGGGTTCGGACAGAAAGCGCATATCTACCCTGAAGAACTCATCATGCCCCTCGTGTCCCGAGAACTCGGTACCCCGGTGAAGTGGGTCGAGGATCGCCGCGAGAACCTTCTCGCGGGCGCGCACGCTCACGAGCAGTACGTCACGATCTCCTACGCACTCGATGCGAACGGTCGCATCTCTGCGGTGCGAACCCACGCGCTGGTCGACGGCGGCGCCTACCATGCACCGCCACAGACGATGGCGGTCGAATCCTGGTGCACGGCAGCCGTCACACCGACAGGCGTGTACGACATTCCCGCCGCCGAGTACGTCTACGAAGGGGCGGTGACGAACAAGTGCCCGGTGGGGGCCTACCGCGGCGTCGGGTACATGGCGGGAACACTCGCGCGCGAATGTTTGATCGATGCGGCCGCACGCACACTGGGACTGTCGCCGTTCGAGATTCGCCGTCGGAATGTCGTTCGCGACTTCCCCTGGGTCAACCCGCAAGGGATCGCCTACGAGGAAGGGTCCTGGGCGCGCTGCATCGACAAGCTCGAGGAGATGGTCGACTATCCGGCGTTCCTCGAGCGGCAGGCGGAGGCGCGCGAGAGGGGGGTGTACCTGGGTCTCGGAATCAGTGTGTTCGTCGAGAGCAGCGGCGAGAGCACCGGGATGATTCAGGCACACGGCATGAACGAGACCTATCACGACACAGCCACCGTCAAGATGGACCCAACCGGCTCGGTACTGGTGACGACCGGCATCAATTCTCAAGGGCAGGGCCAGGAAACGACCATCGCGCAGATCGCATCGGATGTCCTGGGAGTTCCGTTCGAGGCGATCACCGTCGATGCCGGCACCTCCACGAAAGGTGCCTACGGCAGTGGCACTGTCGGGAGCCGCGGCGCGGTCATCGCCGGCGGCTGCGTGAACAGGGCCGCCGCCGAGGTCAGAGAACAGCTGATCAGCGTCGCGGCGCACATGCTGGGCGTTGCAAGAGAAGACATCGAGTTGTCCGATGGTCAAGTCACGAGCAAGAGCGATCCAGAAGCCAAGATGGAGATCGCCGACGTGGCGATGGCTGCCCACTACGACTCCAACGCGTGGCCGGATGGGTTCGACACGCGCCTCGAAGCGACCCGCGCCTGGGATACCTCTCGTCCCATGTTCTCCAACGGCGGACACGCGATGATCGTCGAACTCGACCCCGAAACCGGCATCGTCAATGTCGAACGGGTGTACTCCGTCGAAGATTGCGGAGTCATGATCAATCCCATGATCGTCGAAGGGCAGATCCGAGGCGGCGTAGTCCAGGGCATCGGCCTGAGTCTTCTGGAACAGTTGGTGTACGACAACGCCGGTAACCTCACCACGACATCGTTCCTCGACTATCAGGTACCGACGATGGATGTCTCGCCACCCTTCGAAATCCAGCACCTCGAAACGCCGTCCGCGATCTCGGCCGCGGGCATCAAGGGAATGGGAGAATCGGGGTTGATCGCCGCTCCCGCCGCCGTACTCAACGCGGTCAACGACGCACTGTCCGCGTTCGGTGCCACACTTCACGAACTCCCGGCGACTCCGGAGCGGGTCTTCAACGCAATCCAGGGCATCACCACACCCGAGGACCCCCAACCGTGGAGGCAACTGTGGGATCGGGCGGGCATCGCCGCCGCGGACCCCGGTGACGCCACCGTCGTGTAATCGATTCGGTACGAGATCTATTCGGGGGACGCCGGGCCTCCCGCCGGGCGAAGCTGCGGATCCACTGCGACCACAGTCCCGTCTCCCGCACGTCACGAGCACGGCAGTGCAACTACCCCACCGAGGATGACACATGGAAAACCCTGAAACGCAGATCAAGTCGCGCTCTGGCGTTCCGCCGGCCACTGTTTCGTCCGACATGCCGGAGCGGCACCTCGACCAAGGGCATCTGTCCGGACTGCAGGCCGGCGGATTGGCTGTCGCGACATTCGGCCCCGGAGTCGGGATCGTCACCGTCCCCGCGTTCACCTGGATGGTGGCCGGGTCCGGGTCCTGGCTCTCCGTACTGCTCGCAGTCCTGGGCACCAGCCTCGTCGGAATCTCGATTGTGCTGTTCGCCCGCCGCTCCGTGGGTACCGGATCGCTGTATTCGTACATAGGCGAGAGCTTCAAACCCTGGGCGCGGATCGTCACGGCCTCTGGAGTCGTCGTCGGATACGTCTTCGCGGTCGCGGGACTTCTCGCGGGGACCGGAACCTATCTGGTCAGCTTCCTCGTGTCTGAAGGAGTTGTCGGTGACGCCGGCGACGGCGTGTACATCGCCACATATGTCATCAGCGCGGCCATCGCGGCGGTGTTCGCCATCCGGGGACTGGATGCGTCGGTTCGCGTGAGTGTGAGCCTTGCACTGATCTCGGTTCCGGTCGCCGTCGTCGTATTGGTGGGGGCGATCAGGAACACCGGAATCGACCTCACATCGCAACTCTCCCTCAGCGGCTCCAGCTTCGGGGGAGTCACACAGGGCGTCGCGACAGCTGCCGCCTTCCTTGTCATGTTCGAGAGCAGCGCCGCGCTCGCCGCCGAGACACGCTCACCGCGAAAGACCATTCCGCGGGTCGTCATGGCAGTACCGCTCGGTCTCGGCACGATCTTCGCGCTGGCCACCGTCGTTCAGTATGCGGCGCTGAACGCACTGCCCGCAGAGGCGCTCGTCAACGCGTCTCCTCCCGCCGCACTCGCACGGGCGGCAGGGTTCGACTTTCTCGCGGAAGTCGCCGACCTCGTTGTCGCCCTGGGTCTCTTCGTCGCGATCGTGGGCTTCTTCAACTATGCACCACGCGTGGCGATGACCATTGCCAACGAGGGGCTTCTGCCCCGTGGTCTTGCCGCCGTCCATCCCCGTTTTCGGACTCCTGCGCGCGCGATCGGCGCCTTGGCCGTTGTCGCGGCTGCGCTTCCGTCGGCCTTCCTCGCCTGGAGCGACGAATCGGCATTGACAGTGAACGTGGTTGTCACCACGCTGGTCACCTACTTCTGGGTGGTGCCGTATCTACTGGTCAGCCTGGCCGGCGCCCGGCTAGTCCTCCGCGAACGACGCCTTCCTTGGTTGTTACTGCCCGCGATCGCCCTCGGCGCGGTGATCATCGTGTGGATTCTGGTCGCCGGGATCGCCAACACGCGACCGGACATTCTGGGGATGTCGGTCTGGATTGCGGTCAGCATCTATTTCGCTGTCACCATCGGGTTCTATATAGCTTCTCGTCGAAACCCGTTGTTCTCCAATGGTGAAAGCGGGAATCTGCAAGAAATGCACGACGCGTAGTTCAACGAGAGGGAGGCCGGGGGATGACACACGACGTCATCGTCGTAGGGGCGGGACTTTCCGGGCTCCGTGCGGCTCGTGATTTTCGAGCCGCCGGGAGATCGGTCTTGGTGATCGAAGGTGGCAGCCGACCGGGCGGCCGACTGTATCGGCGGCCGTCGGTGATCGATCCGGCGGTAGATGTCGAAGTCGGGGGTGCATACTTTGCGCCACGTCACCACAAACGAATGGCCGCGGAAATCGCTCGGTACGGCCTGTCGACCCGACCGGCAGCACTGAGCCGGGCCTTGCGCCGAAGCGATCGACAGAACGGGCTGTCAATTCCTGAGCACGAGAAGGCGGCAACGAGAGCTGCTCTGCGCACTGTGCTCCGGGACGCGCGCCGCATCACAGTCGGGGTAGGACTGGAGTATCAAGGGCTCGACGACCTCGACATCCCGGCCCAGGAATACCTCGACGCTCTCGATCTCACGCCGACAACGAAACAGTGGGTGAAGGCGTGGTGCCGCACGATCGTCGGCAGTGACCTGAACACCGTGTCGGCATTGGGCATTCTCATGCCGATTGCGGCGCACCAACACAGTGTGTCCGGCGCCGTCCTGTCGCACTGTGCGGAGATCGTGACCGGGACGTCGTCCCTTGTGAGTGCCGTGGCCGGTGACGTGGACGAGATTCGATTCGACGGTGTGATCACAGCCCTGCACCAACACCACGATGGCGTCGAGGTATGTGTGGGTGACGACGAGGTGATGACCGCCCGGCACGTCGTGTTGGCGACACCGCTGAACAGCTGGCGTGGCATCGACTTCGATCCGGCACTTCCCGCGCGTCGTGCGCAAGTGGTGATGGACAGTCGGGGGTGCCGCTGCGTACGTCTCCACATCCACGCCCGAAACGTTCCGGGCGGGCTGTTCCGCTTCGGTGATGACGCAATTCCTGTCCTCTTCGATGCGGGTGCTGACTCGGGAGGAGGGCGGATCCTCACCGGCTACGCCGACGGCACGGCCATCGACCCGAGGAGCCTGGAGCAGGTGCGCGCCGCAGTGCGGTCCGCTCTACCGGACGCGGAGATCGTGGGCGTGGACTATCACGACTGGTCGGCCGATCCGCTGTACCGAGGGTCGGGTACTCATGCGCGGGTCGGTCAGCCGACCATCATGCACGAACGCCTCTGTGCGGATCACGGTCGCATCCATTTTGCGGGATCCGATGTCGCTCTGAACTATCCGGGATATATGGAAGGCGCGCTGGAAGCAGCCGAGCGTGCCGTCGAGGCCGTTCTCGCGTCCAAAAGCCCACCGCCGCCTCCCAGCGCAGCGCCGGTACAGAGATGACCGGCCCGCACCCCGCGCTACCCGTCGCTGGACTCGGATATGTCGGTGTCGGACGAGTCTCGTATGTGCAAGGCGCGGTCGACAGCTTCGACGATTTGCTGGTAGCCCGTGCACCGGCAGATGTTTCCGGAGATCGCCTCGCGGATCTCCGCCGCGTTCATTTCGATTCCGCTGTCGTAGAGCGGTTTGAGTGACATCAGGAACCCCGAGGTGCAGAATCCGCACTGGAGTCCGTGGCATGCCGAAAACGACTCCTGTAAGGGATGCATGTGTTCGGAGTCATCGGCAAGTCCCTCGACCGTGTCGACGATCTCGCCGTCGGTCTGCACGGCGAGCGTCAGGCAGGCGCGAACCGGCTCACCGGAGAGCAGGACGGTACACGAACCGCACACGCCGTGCTCGCACCCCACCCGCGTACCACGGAGCCCGAGTTGGTGACGCAGGAAATCGGACAACAGAAGCCTCGCGTCGACTTCTCGGGTGTGCGTCTCACCATTGACTTCGACAGTGACGCGGTGTGTGCTCACGAGTTACTCCTTGCGCGTCGCGCAGCCTCGGTGACGGTGCGCGAAACCATGGTTGCGATGACTTGCCGGCGGTAGTTGGAGTCGCCGTGCAGGTTGGGCATCGGGGTCAACCCCGTGATTGCCGCAAGTGCCGTTTCGGCGATGATCGGGTCTTCGACTACTTCGCCCGTGACGACGGCCTCCGCCTCGTGACATCGGAGAGCGGTGGGGCCGCCACCGAGGACCGTGATCCGGGCGCGCGTGCATACGCCGCCCTCGTCGAGGGTCAAGACCGCGGCAGCGCCGCCGATGGCATAGTCGCCGTGGCGGCGAGCGAATTCCGCGAACGCCGAGCCCGTACCCGCAGGCAGTCGTGGCACGCGAATCTCTGTGATCATCTCGTCGGGTGCGAGTGAGCTGACGAAATGTCCGACGACGAGATCCTGGATCGCCAGGGTGCGCTCGCCGCGAAGTGATCGCACGAGAACTTCGGCGTCGAGGGCCATCAGAGCAACAGGGAGTTCCGCCGAGGCGTCGGAGTGCGCGAGTGATCCGCCCGTCGTCCCGCGGGTACGGATCTGCGGGTGCGCGATCCAGCCGGCGGCCTCACGCAGGAGAGGCAACTGCTCGGCAATGGTGGGGGAGGTTTCGAGCTTGTGGTGACGTATCAGCGCTCCGAGCGTGATCTGGTCAGTTCCGACGGTGATGTCGGCCAACCGTGGGATGCGGTTGATGTCGATGAGGACGGACGGGCGTGCGAGCCGGTAGTTCATCAGTGGCATCAAGCTTTGCCCACCGGCGAGCAGCTTGGCGTCTTCGCCGCCGTTACGGAGTCGGGTCAAGGCATCGTCGATGCTCTCGGCGACTTCGTAGTCGAATGGAGGGGGCTTCATCGCGCACAGGACCCGACGTGAAGAGGAATCATTGATTCACTATCTCTCCCCGGGGAGCCTCGGCGCTGCGCAGCGATCGACAATTGGGGTGGCAGAGATTGTCAGACTCACACAACCTCCGCTTCAGGGACTCCGAGGAAGGTCGGTGAGCGCGTTCGCGGCGGTGATGGCGCGGAGGGCAGCATGCAAGCGCAGTGCGACCACCAGTTCGTCACGTTTGCCCAGAACACTGATTCCCAGTTGCTCCTCCACCGAACGCAGACGATAGGACACGGTGCGTTCGTGGACGGCCAGTTCGCTCGCTGCGCGCACCGCATTGCACCCTGCCGCGAAGTAGGCGCGAAGCGTCTCGAACAGCACATCCGTGCGAGGGTCGGCCGGATCGAGCGCTCCGAGCTGCTGGGTGACGAAGTCGCGGGCCGCCTGGATGTCTTTCATGAACAACGATTCCAAGGCGACATCGGCGTACCAGGTCACCGGGGTGTTCGACCAGCGGCCGACCCGGTAGGCACGCCAGGCCTGCTGGTGACTGGTACGGAATCCAGCGATCCCACTCCCGGGGTTACCGAAGGCGTAGAACGCCCCTTCCTGTCGATCGAGCTCGACTTTGAGGCGATGCACGTCCTCGTCGTGGTTGCGTAGTGAGTACCACACCAGCACGGTGCCCGATGTGCCCGCCAAATTCACCCTCTTGGCAGAACCGAGCAACGCCGCAACCTGATCGACCAAGTGGTCACGGCGGTCTCCCCACACGACCGCGGCGAGATGGTTCTCGGCGAAGGGATAATCGATCGGCGGAGGATTATCTGTTCGTCCCGCGATCAGTTCGCGCAGGCTCGTCCGTAGTTGACGGTCGCGGGAATGGAAGAAGAACGAGTATTGCGCGTCTTGGTATGCCCGGATCACCGCTTCCAGGACAGCGTCGTTCCAGTCGAACTGGAAGCGGGAGATCTGTTGCTGAATCGCTAGTTGAGACTGAGGATCGTCGATGAGGTCGGTTGTCTCGGAGAGCAAGACATCCAGCATCGCCGCTTGCGCGACCCGATACGTCCGAATGAGTAAGTTCAGATCGATGCCGGCCTGTGCGACAGCACGCGCCTCCGCGGTCGCTTCGTCCAAGGGAGCGCTACTCGGCTCTGCCGCGCCCTCGAGTCCATCGATGATCGATCGAAGTGCAGCCGCGATTCGCTCGGTCTCGCTGACCGCAAGCGCCGGGTCGACATCCGCGGTGAACTCCGGGACATCGGATCGCAGGCGCCGGCGAACCAGATCCGTCAGCTCCCCGATCCGGCTCCGCAGCGAGTGAGTTACCCCCTCGAGTGCCATCCTGTCGACCACGAGGAAAACTGTAGATGACCGAGTCGGTGCTGTCTGGCCCGGTAGCATGGCGTGGTGTTCATCGAGCAGGGTCTGCGGCAGCTCACGGATGCCACACGCGAGAGAATCCCCGAAATCTATGAAGAGATTCGTCGCAGGCTGCGTGCGGAGGCACATACGGAAGGCGCCCCGGACAACCCGCAGCTGTCCTCCGCTGAGTCCGATACGATCCTTGCCTCGTTGAACGATGTCCTCACCCACATCTCCGACCCGAACAGCCCCCTCACCAGGGCGTCGAATGAGGCGCTCCGCGAGGTCCGCGTTTCAGTCCTGGCGGGCGTGGGGTTGCACGATCTGCTCCATGCGTCCCGGATCGGTCAGTCGGCGACGTGGTCGTTTCTCCTGGACGAGGCATATCGGAGCATTCCGGATACGCAGGAGCGAGCGGCGGTGCTCAGGCATGCAAGCGCGCGTCAGTTCGCATGGAACGACGCGGTCTCCACGGCGATCGTCGAGGCGTTTCAGCAGCAGAGCGCCGCATATGCGCTTCAGAGCCACGAGCGCCGGAAGATGGCGACCCTGAACTCGCTTCTTGCTGGACTCCCCGTCGATACCGCGGTTCTCGACTACTCCCTGCGCGGTCAGCACTTGGCGGCGATAGTGTCGGGAACGAGCCCGGAATCGGTCGCGCGCACCATCGGTCAGCACATGAAGATGTCGTTGAGACCGCTTGTTGCGTCGACACCGAACGGGATGGGCTTTCTGTGGATTCCGTGGCCCCGCAGATCCGGGCCGCCCAAGGACGAACTGGGGGACATGTCCGTCCCCGAAGGTGCTCACGTCGCTTTCGGAACCGTCAACGAGGGACTGGAGGGTTTCCGGGTCAGCCACCGCCAAGCGAATGAGGCTCACAATGTCGGGAAGGCCCTCGAGCTCTCCGTCACCTGGTACGAGGACACCTCGCTCGAGGCTCTGGCATTGCATGACACTGCCGCGGCCCGTGCTTTCGTTCACGAAGAACTCGAGCCACTCGGCGACATCGACGACCCGAGCAATGTTCTGATCGAAACGTTGCGGGTGTACTTCACAAACGGCGAGAACGCGGTGCTCACCGCGCAGAAGCTGGATGTGCATCCGCGCACGGTCGCCTACCGGCTGAGGTCGGCCGAGTCGAAACTGGGTGCCGAGCGCCTCCGGCGCGGCGAGTTCGCCGTGGCACTTCGGCTCGGCCGACTCGTCTCGGCTCTGCCGCGTGAGAACGCCGGTCCGGAGACCAACCCCGGACTCCCCACGCCGGCGCTGTGACAGGCCTCGGGGCCGACCATCCAGTGGACAGCCGGCCCCGTACTACCGCATCGTCAGTCCACCAAGAACCACACCTCTTTGAAGGTGCTGTGGAATGTCCAGTGCGAAGTGTGTCCCTTGGGGAGGAACGCCAGATCGCCGGTGTGGATCAGGACGGGCTCGGTGTCTCCGAGCGCAATGCTGACCGACCCTTCCAGGACGTAGATGATCTCGTTCGAGGTCAGTTCGTACGACGTCTGTGACGGCTCGCAGGAGAAGACGCCTGTCCCGAATGCGCCCCGGGATTCGCCTTCGCTCAGGGTGAAGCCGTGACCGTCCGGGTCACCCTGATGGATTGTGACTCCCTCCGGCTGCCATTTCTCCAACGGAGCGGAAGCCGCTGAGACAACCTTGATCTCACCCATCTGTGTGCTCCTTTGTCGGCGAATCGTCAGTCGTGACCAGATGATCTGCAAGCCAGTCGGCCATCTGGAACCGGGGGCGCGGACCGAGATTGTGACAGCAGTGGTCACCTTCGTCCTCGACCACGATCGTCAGCGGGGCGTTGACGGCGTGCTCACGCAGGGTCTTGAGAAAGCTCGACGGAATCTCGTCGAGCATCCCGTGAAGTATGTAGGTCGGACACGTCAACCGGTCGAGGACGTCCCGAGTCTCCAGGGCCTGGTGAACATGCACCTGGGCCTCGTCCAGGGTCTTCACCTTGCTGACGTAGCGCCAACTCTCCATCGTCATGGGAGTCTCGGTGTCCCACGAATCCATGTCCGCGAAACCGCCCCAGCACACGCATGCGGCGACACGCTGATCACATGCAGCGGACTTGAGAGCGTAGTTTCCGCCCAAACTGCGCCCGAGTACACCGACCGCGTCGGATTGCAGGTCCTCTCGCGAGACGAGGTAATCGATGACCGTGGAGGTGTAGCGTTCGAAATCACCGGAAAGCTCTCGGTGGACGAACATTTCCCCTTGCCCGGGCCCATCGAACGTTGCGGTTGCCATTCCGCGTGCGAGCAGGAGGTCTTCCATCAAGCGGCTCTCCTCCTTCGTGCTCTCGAGGCCGCCCAACAACACCACCACCGGGTGCGGACCGGCGCCTTCCGGCACGCGGAGAAACACCGGCATCGGCGTCCCGTCCACCGACAACTCGACCAGCTCGGCCGCCGGCGTAAGGTACGGTGCCGCTTTCCTGTAGAGCTCGACCTTCCGCCGTTGACCATGTGCGCGCTTGTCGTCGAACCACAAGAATTGCGCATACTGCACGCAGATGGCAGCGAGGTAGAAGTACTCGCCCGCAGATAGGGTGTGCGCGGCGCGTACGGACTCGTCTCCGAGGCTCTCGTAGTCGTCCGCCCGCGACATCCAATATTCGAACCAACCCTGGTCCGATGGCCGATCGCGAGCACCGACGATGTCGGCATAGGGAACACCGTCCAAGATCAAACGGCCCCAGTTCAGCATCTCGTGTTCCGGCGTCAGCACCGGAGGCTGCGAGGACAAAGTTTCCTCCTCATAATCAAATTTCGTCGATTCGCGCATCAGCGCTCGATCAGTAATTGTCGGCGCCCGTCGGCCACAAGTCGTGTGCATGAGAGACCGATCAGTGACGCAGATTTGTCCATTTCGGTAGATCGAAACACCCCGACCCCTGCGCGATACTGAAGCTCACGCGCGACCAAGGAAGAGTGATGACGAACCTAACTGAGCCCGCGGTGTCAACTCGCAACAAGAGCTGGATCGGTGAATCCATCCGGCGCCGCGAGGACGAGCGCCTGCTCACCGGCAAGGCGTTGTTCGCGGCTGACATCGATCTCCCACGCCAGCTGCATCTACGTATCGTGCGGTCGACCTACGCCCATGCACGCGTCCTCGCTGTCGATGTCGCGGACGCGAAGCGGCATCCGGGAGTGCGGCTCGTGCTGACCGGCGACGATCTTGCACATCTCGGCACGATCCCACTCCAAGACCTGGGCTACCACGAGGACTATCCCCAAATCGAGACCTTCACCCAGCCTCCACTGGCAACAGATCGAGTGCTGTACGTGGGCCAGCCGGTAGCCGCCGTGTTAGCGGACGATCCCTACGTCGCCGAAGATGCTGCCGAACTCGTCACCGTCGACTACGAGGTACTCCCCGCTGTGCTCGATCCGGTGGACGCCCTCGATACCGACGTCGAACTCTTCCCGGGGGTCGGCAACGAGGGTGTTCGGATCGAAAAGGGATACGGCGACGTCGACGCCGCCTTCCAGAACGCGGCACACATCGTGTCTCACGAGTACCGCACCGGCCGGCACTCCGGGGTGCCGATGGAAACCCGTAACTGTGTAGTACAGCCAGACCCTGGCCGCGACGTGCTGTTCGTATCGGGGATCGTCCATGTGCACGACTCCCAAAAGGTTCTCGCCCGGATTCTCGGTATGCCCGACACCAGCGTGCGGATGCGACACAGCGAGATCGGCGGAAACTTCGGTGTCAAAGGTGACATTTTCCCGGAGTATGTCGTCGCGGCCTGGGCGGCGCGGCACCTCGGCAGACCGGTGAAATGGGTCGAGGACCGATCCGAACACATGGTGGCGACCTCTCACGCCCGCGAACAAGTCCACCGCCTCGAGGCCGCACTCGATGCGGACGGCCGCATCCTGGGACTGCGGGACGAGATCTTCCACAATCACGGTGCGTACTTCCGCCAAGCGGAACCACTGGTCAGCGATATCACCTCGGTCATCGTCGTCGGACCGTATCGGATCCCCTCGTACTCGGTGACGCTGCACGCAGTGCTGACGAACAAGACGCCGGTCGCGGCGTACCGCGGCCCTGGGCGGTATGAATCGACTTTCGCGCGCGAACGCCTACTCGATCTGGCGTCCCAGACGGTGGGAATCAGCACCATCGAGATCCGTCGCCGTAACCTCCTCACCGCGTCCGACTTGCCGTGGAATCCCGGCATCGAGATGGTGCACGAGCCGTATCACTTCGTCTCCGGCGACCCCGCCGAACACTTGGAAAAGGCTCTCACCCATATTGATTGGGACTCCTGGGTGACCGAGACCGAGCAGCTACGCCGTGACGGGAAGAGTGTCGGCATCGGAGTCGGAGTCCTGATGGACAAGGCCGGCCTCGGACTGTACGAAACCGGTGCCGTGGAAGTCAGCGCAGTGGGACGCGTTCGAGTCCTGACCGGCGCATCGTCGGTGGGTCAGGGTATCGAAACCGTGCTCTCACAGATCGCCGCCGAACACTTGCAGATCAATCCGGAACGAATAGACGTCGTACACAGCGACACCGACCTCGTACCGGACGGCGTCGGGTCGTGGTCGAGTCGGTCGACCGTGCTCGCCGGCGGAGCAGTACGTGAAGCCGCCCTCGCTGTCGTCGCCAAAGCCAAACGCCTTGCGAGCACGATGCTGGACGTCCCCGAAGAGCGGCTCCGACTCGTCGATGGTGCCATCGCCGATACGGAGTCCGAAGCATCGATCAGTCTCTACGAGATCGCGGGCCGCCGAGACCCGTACACGGCGCGCCTGGACGATGACGAACCCGGCCTCGCCGCTCACGCGGTCTATCGCAACAACGAGATGAACTATCCGTACGGGGTCACCATCGTCCAGATCGAGGTCGATCCGGCGACCGGCGGACATACTTTCCGGCGGTTCCTCACCACCACCGAGGCCGGTCGAATGATCAACCCGATGACGACGCGCGGGCAGATCATCGGCGCCGCAATCCAAGGCATCGGTGGAGCTTTGTACGAGGAGTTCGCGTACGAGGAAGACGGAACGCCTATCGCCACCTCGTTCATGGACTATCTCCTGCCGGCCGCTCAGGAGATGCCGGAGGTCGACATTTTCGTCACCGAGGATGCGCCTTCGCCGGACAACCCGCTGAGAGCCAAAGGGTTGGGCGAGGTCGGCATCATCGCGGTCGGCGCTGCAGTCGCGGCAGCACTTGACAACGCAATCGGCGACGGGCTCCACACCGATCGGATCCCGGTGACCCCGCAGCAGATCTTCGAACGCTGTCGGTCGAGGAACAAAACTGCCGACTGAATTGTGTGTCAACACAATAGGAACCACCACGGTGAAACACGAGACTTGGAGCACACCCCGCAGATGGCAGCCGTGAAAGCGCAGCCTCGCCGGGACCGCTCAACGAAAGGACACCCATGTCGCAGGTTCGTCACGTGTTTCTCTGGCGCGTCGCCGAGGGAAGCTCCCAGCAGGAGATCGTCGAGATCCTCGGTACCCTTCCCGAACGGCTCTCGTTCATCGAGTACTGGAGTGTCGGTAGCCATCAGGGTGATCCGGGCGAGAACGGAGCACCGTGGGACGGTGCCCTGATCACCGACTTCGCCACCTGGGAAGACCTGGAGAAGTACTCCACCGATCCCTACCACCTCGACGTGGTGGCCACACTGATGCCGATGTTCTCGGAGCGTGCGGTCGTCGACTTCGAAATCGAGGGCAAGTAGATGAGCCAGGACATCGACACCAAACCGTCCCCCAGGGCGGGAATTACGGTCGGCACCAGCCCGTGGGGGCCGGACGACCAGCTGGGTGCGCTGAACTACCTCAAGGAGGAAGTGCGGGTGGACATGCTCGCGCGGGCGGACGCCTCCACCCTCTACGATCTCAGCGTCGACTACTTCGTCGGAATGCCGAGCTTCCAAGGCGCCGGTGACCCTGGTTACCAGATCTTCCTCAGCCACACCCCGCAGGGAACCCTCGTCGACAACCTCAACGGCGCCGGCGACACGGTCAACCGCCACGTCTGTTACTCGGGTGATGTGGTGTTCATGTACACCCACACCGGCACGCACATCGATGCCCTGAATCATTTCGGTGTCGATGGGGAGATCTACAACAATTTCGGTGTCGAGGAAAACCTGGGTAGCCGGTCCTGGACCAAGGGAGGCGCCGAGCAGATCCCGCCGATCATCACCCGTGGAGTCCTCATCGACGTAGCGAAACTGCATGGTGTCGAATGCCTCCCGGATTCCTATCCCATCACCGTCGACGATCTGCAGCGGGCGCTCGACGCGGCCGGACTCCAGCTGAACGAGGGTGACGTGCCGTTCGTCCGCACCGGACGTATGCGCTACTGGCCGGACAGTTCGAAAACGCTGGGTGATCCGCCCGGACTCAGCCTCGACGCGGCACGGTGGCTGACCGATCAGAAGATCGCGGCCGTCGGTTCCGACCAGGAATGTGTCGAGGTCGGGCCCTCCGAGCACGAGGACAATTGGTTGCCCGGACACTGCCACTTCCTGGCCGAAACCGGTGTGCCCATGATCGAGTTGCTCAACCTCGAGGAATTGTCCGCAGACGGGGTCGACGAATTCTGTCTGATGGCGGCGCCGATCCGATTGCGTGGAGCGAGTGGCGCACCGATGCGCCCCATCGCCATGGCCTTGCGAAACTGAGGAGTCGAGGTGGAGATCTCGCGTATTGCCGTCGTCGGCGGCTCGATCGGCGGATTGACAACCGCACTGCTGTTGCGGGATGCGGGCTTCGAGGTCGACGTCTACGAACGCTCGACGCAGCCGTTGTCCGGATTCGGAACGGGCATCGTGGTTCAACCCGAACTCGTCAAGTACCTCGTCGAGCGGACCGACACCGAACTCGACGCCATCAGCGTCCCGTCCTCCACGATGCGTTACACCGACGCCCATACCGGTGTCGAGCTCGGGACCATCGACGCCGCATGGCGATTCACCAGCTACGACGGGATCTACCGCCGACTCCATGAGGTCTTCGGGAACGAGCGATACCACCTGGGCAAGACCGTGGTGGGTATCGGTCAATCCGCCGACCACGTGGAACTGCGTTTCGCAGACGGTACCGATGCCGGCGCAGACTTCGTCGTCGCCGCTGACGGTGGAAGCTCGGTCATTCGGCAGCGACTCATTGGACGAAAATCCGACTACGCCGGGTACGTGACATGGCGAGGCCTCGTCCCACCCGGGGCGATCGACCAGTCGACCTGGGACTACTTCGACGATGCGTTCACCTACGGGCTGCTGTCGGACGGGCACCTGATCGCCTACCCGATTCCTCCCCGCGACGGCGACGAGGGGAGGCGCCTGAACTTCCAGTGGTACTGGAATGTGCCCGAAGGTTCGCCGCTCGACGAACTGATGACGGACTGCAACGGCATCCGCCTCCCCACCTCCGTGCATGCGCACCAGTTGTGTGTGCGGCAGCGCAAGACTCTCGACACCCGTGCCGACGAGCTGGCACCGCCGTTTGCCGAGCTCGTCCACGCTGCGGAGAACGCATTCGTGACGATTGTGAGCGACGCGGACGTCGACGCGACCGTATACGGCAGGGTCGCCCTGCTCGGCGACGCCGCCATCACCCCCCGTCCGCACGCCGCAGCAGGTGCCGCCAAGGCAGCCAACGACGCGTGGACCTTGGCGGACGCTCTGTCCTCGGAACCGGGACACCGAGTCGAGTCGCTCGCCGAGTGGGAGCGAACCCAGCTCGCCGTCGGACGCGCATATCTGGCGAAGGTTCGTCAGATGGCTGGACGACTTCAAACCGGTGGCGACTTTCCACCCGGGGAGCCCGCATTCCGGTTCGGGCTCCCGAAAATCGGCGAACCTGTTTCCGCAGGCCAACCATAAGATTGATTCGTTATCCGTACCACTGCGAATAGGTAGTCTGATGCAAATCTCCAATGAATTCATCGTCCCCCTGCCCCCCGACGAAGCGTGGCCCGTTCTTCTCGATCTCGAACGTGTGGCTCCATGCCTCCCGGGCGCAACGATCACCGCCATCGACGGTGACGACTTCGAAGGGAAGGCCAAGATCAAGGTCGGCCCCATCACCGCGGAGTACAAGGGAGCTGCCCGATTCGTCGAACGCGACGAGGCGGGACTCCGCGCTACGCTGCGGGCCACCGGTAAGGACGCACGCGGCCAAGGGAACGTGTCCGCGAACATCGGACTCCGCCTCGTCGCACATGAGGGCGGCTCGCGGGTCCTCGTCGACACGGAGATGGACATCTCCGGGAAGATCGCACAGTTCGGTCGTGGTGTCATCAACGATGCTGCCGCCGCCCTGCTGGGGGTGTTCGCCGAGCGTCTGAACGAACTCATGGTCGGCGGCGAGGCCACCGCCGAAGCCACCGCGACCACAGGTGGGGCAGCCACGAACGGCGCCGCGCCACGGACCGTCGGTCGCAGTACACCTGCGAACCAGGACGAAGCCCTCGATCTCGTGAAACTGGCACGCGAATCACGAGGTGGAAGCACACCTGCCGCCGGATTCGTGCAGCCGGCATGGATCCCCGCGATCATCTCCGGCGTCGCTGCGATTATCAGCGTGTTCGCGGCCGGCTACGCGGCGGGGAAGAACAAGAGCAAATGATCGTCTCCCGACCCGACCTCGCTCGGGATTCGCTCGACGTTGTCGCGATCCAGCTCGAATACGACCGATCCGAGCCGTACAGCTCACGCATCCGCCGCGTCGACGACCTCATCGACGATTCGGCGGGCGCAGACCTGGTGGTGCTGCCGGAACTGTGGGCACACGGCGGGTTCGACTACGACGCCTGGGCCGATCGTGCCGAACCGCTCGACGGCACGCTCCTCGATACGATGTCGCGCGCAGCGAAACGTAACGGCATCTGGCTTCACGCCGGCTCGATCATCGAGCGGGAGAACGACACTGCCGCTGCGCGGTTGTGGAATACGTCCATACTCCTCGATCCGGGCGGGGAGATCCGCGCGACGTATCGGAAGATTCACCGCTTCGGCTTCAGCGACGGAGAGCCTCGACTGCTCACGGCCGGAACCGAATCCGTCAGCACGGGCATCGCAACCGCGGCGGGAGCGGAAACAGTCGTGGGGTTGTCAACGTGTTACGACCTCCGTTTTCCCGAGCTCTACCGCGAACTCGTCGGGGCAGGCACCGAGGTGCTTGTGATTCCCGCCGCGTGGCCGAGAGCACGAGTCGAACACTGGACGACACTTGGTCGTGCACGGGCGATCGAGAACCAGACGTATGTCGTCCAATGCAACTTGGCGGGTGTCGACGGCGATGTCGCGCTCGGCGGCCACAGCCAGATCGTGGCACCCGATGGAACCGTCGTCGCCTCCGCCGGAGATTCCGCGGAAATAATCAGCGCAACAGTGGAATTGGAGACCATACGAGAATTGCGGCGCACTTTTCCGGTGCTCGCCGACCGGCGGCTCGGATAGCGGAAACATCGCGATCACGACCGCCACAGCGCCGGACGCCGTCGAGACAGGAGAAACGAAAATGCGGGACATCCTCGACGACATCATGCGAGTGTGGCGCACTGGTCAATCCGTTGGTCTGGCGACCGTGATATCGACCTTTCGTTCCGCACCGAGACTTCCCGGTAGTGCGATGCTCACGACGATGCAGGGTCAGGCCATAGGTTCCGTCTCCGGGGGCTGCATCGATGGCGCAGTCTACGACTACTGCATCGATGCCATGGAGACCCGCCGTTCCGGCGTTGCCGAATTCGGGGTCAGCGACGACTCGGCATTCGCCGTCGGCCTGACCTGCGGTGGAACCATCGAAGTCTTCGTCGAGGCCATCTCGCGCCACACCTTTCCGGCATTCACGGGTCTGTACGACGATGTCTGCGCCGGAGCGCCGGTGGCCGTCGCAACCACGATCAATCACCCTGACGCACACGCAGTTGGGAGGAAGCTCGTCGTACGCGGCGATTCGACGGAGGGAGGCCTCGGATCCGATCAGCTCGATCTAGCGGTCGCCCGCGATTCCCGCGCCCTCTTGGCATCGGGGCGCAACTCCGCTCTCGAGTTCGGTGTCGACGGTTCGTGCGACGCAAACGACGTCCGGATCTTCGTTTCCGTCTTTGCCCCCGCACCACGGATGGTCGTCTTCGGTGCCAATGCCTTTGCATCCGCGCTGATCGATCAAGCTCGACTGCAAGGGTATTCCGTCACTCTCTGCGACGCGCGGCCGCTCTTCGCCACGACAGAACGGTATCCGACCGCCGACGAGGTCGTCGTCGACTGGCCGCACCGCTACCTCGACGGCGAGATCCGCGCAGGGCGAATCGACGGCCGCACCGCTCTCTGCGTTCTCACACACGATCCGAAATTCGACATCCCCCTTCTCCGGCGGGCACTTCGCGACTGTCCCGCCGGATACATCGGAGCGATGGGATCACGCAGAACCCACGAGCAACGAATTGTGAGTTTGACGGAAACAGGACTGACCGATGACGAGATGAGCAGGCTCGCGAGCCCCATCGGACTCGACCTCGGAGCGAGTACACCGGAGGAAACCGCGGTGTCGATCATGGCCGAGCTCATTCAGCTGATGCGCGGTGGATCTGGAAGGCGACTAGCTCTGACAAGAAACAGGATTCACCCCGCACAGCCGGTCCGGTTGTGAGATGGAACCCGAGACCAACGGAGAACTCGATCCCCCTGGAAACTCGATGAAGGGCAAATACCTATGCGCCTGAACAGTTTACCGACTTCTGCCAGCCAGGCGTCCCCCTGGCTGTCACAAACCCTGGCCGCCGATTCTTCCCTCAGTGCACCGCTGATGTCGGCGACAACCGCTGACGTCTGCATCGTGGGCGGTGGGTACACCGGGCTATGGACCGCGATCGAACTCAAACACCGCGACCCCTCCCTCGACGTCGTACTTCTCGAAGCCCGTGTGTGTGGCAGCGGCGCGAGCGGAACGAATGCGGGTTTCCTCATGAATCTGTGGCCGAAATTCCCGGCACTCGTCGCGCACGTCGGCAGAGCCGAAGCCATCCGCATCGCGCAGGCTACCTCCGACGCGATCGAACACATCGTCGCCTTCTGCTCCGAACATCACATCGACGCGAAGATCAGCCGCGACGGATGGTTGTGGACATCCACAACCGAGGATCAGGACGGCGCGTGGAACGATACGTTGCAAGCAATCGCGGACGCGCAGGGCAACCCGCTGCGTCTTGTCGATCCAGGCTCTGCAACCGAACTGTCAGGACACGCAGCCCGCGGAGGCGTGCTCGATCCCACGGCTGCGACGCTGCAGCCCGCGGCGCTGGCACGAGGATTGAGACGTGTCGCGATCGAAATGGGTGTCCGGGTTTTCGAGAACACGCCCGTGACTGGAATCGACAGCAGTGGCGAAGTATCCATCGAGACGATCGACGGACGGGTCACCTCCCGATCCGCGGTACTCGCCATCAACGCCTGGGCAAGTGCGATCCCCGAGATCCGTCGGCGGCTCGTGCTCACCGCCAGTGACAACCTGGTCACGGCACCACTCGCAGAAGGGCAACTGGCCGCCCTCGGAACCGAGGGGGTCGGCACTTCCGACTCGCGACGACTGCTGAACTACTGGCGCACCACGAGCGACGGATCCGCCCTCTTCGGGAAGGGCGGAGTCGGACTGGGCTACGGCCATCGCGGGGCCAGCTCGCTGTACGGAGCCGCGCCGAGGCCGCGTGACCTCGAATGCCAGTTTCGCGCGACTTTCCCCGACCTCGCCGATGTCCCGATTGCCGCTACCTGGCGGGCCCCCGTCGAATACTCGATCAACTCTCTGCCCTTTTTCGTGCCGGTTTCTGGTCAACCACGAGTTTTCGTGGGCGCCGGATACTCGGGAGACGGTGTCGGCCCCGCCTGCCTGGGCGGCAAGATCCTGGCCAGCTTGGCCCTCGGAGCCGACGACGAGTGGAGCCGATCGGGATTGACCCGGCTCCCGCGCGGGTGGCTCCCTCCCGAACCGGTCCGGTTCGTCGGCGGACAATTGGTACGCGCCGCCCTGACCCGCGCGGACAACGCCAGGTC
This sequence comes from Rhodococcus sp. NPDC057014, assembly GCF_042673295.1. Taxonomy (NCBI): domain Bacteria; kingdom Bacillati; phylum Actinomycetota; class Actinomycetes; order Mycobacteriales; family Nocardiaceae; genus Rhodococcus; species Rhodococcus sp. NPDC057014. Next base: position 4,303 of record NZ_JBHUSF010000080.1, on the reverse strand, counting down.
TTCGGGTAAGCAGGTCGACCTCGTCACCACGGCCATCACCAAACTGGACCCGACGTCATGGGTGTGAAGCCACTCGAGGTATTTCGGCGCGGTGCGGTCGGAGGCAGTATTCACGGAGCAGGCCGGCCGACCGACTCCTTCGGATCGATCGAAGTCGTGACGGGATCGCTCCACGGTCAGAAGGCTCCGCACACCCCGAACGGAATCCTGATCTCAACCCTCGACGAGGCACGTGCACGGTGGCTCGGGCAACGGATTTCGGCGTCGTCAGGACGGTTCGTTCCGACCCGACTCGAAATCGACTACCGGACAGTGCTACAGCCCGACGAGCGTCGGGTTCGAGTGCGCTTCATCGTACTTCGGGCAGACCGCACCGGCGCCGCCCTGCGCGAGATCGTGCAGAACAGCGATTCACAGCGAGTGATCGCCGAGACAGTCTCCGAGGTGGAGCTTTGGGACGCAAGTATGTCCTATCGGCTGAGGTTGAGCGACGAGCAACTCGCGGCCCTATGTCGGCTGTCGGATTAGGGCAAACGCGGAGTGTGTCTTTGGTGCGATCGGTATATCCGGGTCGAGGTCCGGCGGACCAAGATCATGACGCGGCTCACAGCACGTGACCGTCGTCGGTGCGGGGCACGACAGCCGAACACCGAGGTGCGACCCAACAACGGAAGTGCGTGATCAGATGACGCCGACGAAGTCGAAAACAACTTTGCCCACCCCAGCCGGGGATCTCCGAGGCACACTCACCACCCCCAAGATCACCGTCATGGTGGTGGCTGCAGCGGCTCCGATCTCCTGCATCGCCGGCATAATCCCTCTCAGCTTCGCGCTCGGTAGCGGTGCGTCCACGCCCGCTGCGTTCGTCATCGCGGGCGTGGTGCTGCTCCTCTTCTCGGTCGGCTACGCGGCGATGAGCAGGAGGATGAGCAGTGCGGGCGGCTTCTACCAGTACATCGCTCGTGGGCTGGGCAAGCCGCCGGCGGTCGCGGCGTCGTTCGTCGCGATCGTCGCGTACAACGCCGTAGCCCTGACCTGTGTGGCCGGGATCGGCTACTTCGGAAGCGTCCTTCTGGACTCGGCCTTCGGGTGGACGATCAATTGGGCGGTCCTCTCCGTGGTCGCGGTGGTCCTGGTCGGGTTCCTCGGCTACCGCGAAATCGACATCGCTGCACGCGTCTTGGTGTTCCTGCTGGCCGCGGAGGTCGCGATGGTGGTCATCCTCGACGTCGCGATTGTGTTCGAGAAGGGCGCCGATGCGTTCCCGCTGTCGATCTTCACGCCCGGCAACGTGATCAACACCGGTTCCCTCGGCCTCGGGCTCATGTTCGCCCTGCTGTCCTTCATCGGTTTCGAGTCCGCCGCTCTCTACGGCGAGGAGACCCGGGACCCCAGGAAGACGGTGCCGCGCGCAACGTACCTCTCGGTCACCGTCATCTCGGTCTTCTACTTCCTGTCGTCCTGGATCGCCGTCGGCGCCATCGGGCCGGACCACGTCCAGGCGGTCGCGTCGGAGCAGTTGGTGACCACGTTCTTCAACCTCAGCGACGCCTACGCCTCCTCGACGCTCACGACCGTCTTGGAGTTCACCTACCTGACGAGCCTGTTGGCGTCGCTCCTCGCCCTCCACAATGCGTCCAACCGCTATCTGTTCGTGGCCGGTCGCGAGGGTCTGCTTCCGCGCTGGATCGGCACCGTGCACCCTGCCCACGGGACACCGTCCCGTGCCAGCTTGGTGCAGACGACGGTCAACCTGATCGCCGTGATCGTCGCGGTGAGCGGCGGGTTGGATCCCTACCTCGATGTCGTCACGGCGATGACCGGGCTCGGCACCCTGGGCGTTGTGCTGCTCCAGCTTGCAGCCTCGGCGGCCATCGGTGCCTACTTCGTGCGCCGTGGGGAGCGAATGGTCGGCACCCTCGCCGCGACGGCCGCCGCATTTGTGAGCCTGTCCCTGCTGGTGGTGCTGATCGTCAAGAACTTCGACACCCTCACCGGCGTCTCCTCGCCACTCATCGACGCGCTGCCCTGGGTTCTGGTCGGCATCGCGTTCATCGGCGTGATCTACGGGATCTGGATCAAGGTGAACCGGCCGCAGGTGTACGCCGGAATCGCGACCGACGCAGACAGCGAGGAGGACCAGTGACTGAGGACGCAGCCGTCGGGTCGCTGAAAGGCACGGTCGCAGTCGTGAACGGGGGAGCCTCCGCCCACGGGATAGGGCGTGCCACCGCTCGGCTTCTCGTCGCCCGGGGTGCCCATGTGGTCGTGGGGGACGTTCAGGACGACGCCGGACAGGCGCTCGAGGCGGAGCTCGGTCACAGCCTCATCTATCGGCACCTCGACGTCAGCAGCGAAGCCGACTGGGCGTCCCTGATGGATGCGGTCATCGATCGGTTCGGCAACGTGACCGCCCTGGTCTCCTGCGCTGGGATCGCGCTGGATGGAACCATCGAGTCGACGCCGATGACCGACCACGACCGGGTAATCGCAATCGACCAGATCGGTGTCTGGCTGGGGATTCGCGCCGTCGCACCCTCGATGCGGTCCGCCGGTGGTGGTTCGATCGTCAACGTCTCCTCCGTGGCGGGTGCCGTGGGGCAGCCGTGCCTCGGGGCGTATAGCGCGGCGAAGTGGGCCGTGCGCGGCATCACCCGACAGGCCGCGAGCGAGCTCGCCGACAGCGGAATCCGGGTGAACACCGTCCTGCCGGGGTTCATCGACACGATGATGGGCGGTCAGGGCGCGGATCAGCGAGAGAGCCTCCGGCTCAACAAGGGGCATTCGGGCGTCACGGTGCCGATGGGCAGGATCGGGGAGCCGGAAGAGGTCGCGCGGCTGGTGGCCTTCCTCGTGTCCGACGAGAGCAGCTACTGCACCGGAGCGGACTTCGTCATCGACGGCGGCCTGCTGGCGGGTCCGCTCGCCGAGGCTGCGGACTGGGGGTAGGTCGCGCCGCGGATCGACCTGGTGACGGGTTCGGCGCATGGGGTGCTACAGGCAGTCAACCTCGACGGAGTATTCGTCGGCCTGAATCACAGCATCCCCGCGATCGCCGAATCCGGCGGGGTCCCGATCATGAACCCGCCCTCGGCCGCGACGCCGGCCGATGCGGTGCTCGTACCGCTGTTCCCGTAGATATCGTCCGATATCGGATTCTGCATCTGCACTGAAGGTTCGGTTCGCTCCGACCAAAATTGCTGCATGCGGACTGTGGTTGCCCGCGATCCGCATGCAGCGAGTCGAATTGAGTTTCCGATACCGGCGGCAAAGTCGGTAGCGCAGATGCCAGAGTGCGTGCAGTTCTTCCGAACCCGGCTCACGGGGCGCTGGCCCGGTGGCGGAAGGTCGGGAGGAAACGATGTATCGAAGCGACGTGAGCCGGCCCGTTTCAACACGGAGACACGCCACGGTGATCGTGATCAGTATCGACCCCCTACACCAGCGCAAGATGGCCGAGGGCACGACCTCACGCGAGGCCATGCGATGCCTCAAACGGCAAATCGCCAAGCGGCTATGGCGCAGAGTGGGTGACGACTTCGAGCAACGCCTCGCGATGCCGTTGTCCGCGTCGCACACCCATGCACACACGGGCGGACTACTGCTGTGTGCATCTGGCTCAAACAGCTCGCGGGTCAGGAGACGCGCTCTAGCTGAGTCCGGTCGGGGTGGCAGCAGCCCCGACCGCCGACCGCACCATGTGAAGGATCGGGAACGGGCGCCCGTCTCCATCAGTCGCCGATCGACTCAGCACGACGAAGCCGTAGTGCTGGTAGAAACCGACAGCCTGAGGGTTCTGCTCGTTGACGTCCAGGCGCAGATCTGGGTGGTACTCGATCGCGTGCAACAGAAGCGCTGAACCGACGCCATACCCGCGGTAGGTACTGTCGACGAACAGCATCTCGAGTGAGTTACCCGACAGCCCCGAGAATGCCACCGGCGTCTCCCCGACCTCCGCGACTGTCAGTTCGACGGCGGGGAAATAGTCGCTGAGCATCCGTGACTCGTAGAAGTCGACATCCTCCGAGGTGAGAAAGTCGTGGGTTGCCTCAACGGCGCTTCGCCAGATGCGTACGAGTGCCGGCCACTCCGCCTCGCCCTCGCACGGGCGGAGAACGAGTCTTTGAGATGTGCTCATGAGTGCACACTACCGACGGTTGAAAGCCGGTCGTCAACCGATTTTGTCTGGATTGAACGAGGCTCAGAGGGGGGCGACCGACCGGTCGGGAAGCCCATGAAGCCACGCGAGCAATGGTGCGGGGGGGCGCGTCCGAGGCGGCCCGCCCCCACTGCGGGTGTTGTC
>NZ_JBHUSF010000079.1:0-31710 GCF_042673295.1 Rhodococcus sp. NPDC057014 | reverse complement strand
TTTTTTTATATTTGATTGTTCTTCCTCACACCCTCGGGGTTCTAATAATGTTGACTTTTACTAACCCCTTTACGGGTGGGGGCTGGAAGGGCATTCCTTCCAGCCACCACACCGTGCCCCACCGGTAAACACAGAGGCCTCGACCAACGCCCCGCGCGCGGCTCCCGACTGCGGAGCCCGCGCAACGACACCATCCGAGAAAGAAACATCATGAACAAGCACACACCCTCCTGGCACGACGACGAGGTGAAGGCCCTGTCCGAGCTTGCGGCGGGGTTCTTCGAACGCGAGGTGGTGGCGCACCACGAGAAGTGGGACGCTCAGCATCGCATCGACCGTGAGGTGTGGCTGGCGGCGGGCAAGCTCGGGTTGCTCTGCTGTTCGATCCCGGAGGAGTACGGCGGTGGTGGGGGCACGTTCGCCCACGACCTGGCCGTGTTCGAGGCCCAGGGGTATGCCGGTGACCTCGCGCTCGGCATCTCGGTGCACTCGGGCATAGTCCCGCACTACCTCGTCGAGTACGGCACCGAGGAGCAGAAGAAGGCGTGGCTGCCGGGGATGGCGAGCGGGGAGATCCTGGGGGCCATCGGCATGACCGAGCCCGGCGCCGGGTCGGATCTCAAGGCGATCAAGACCACCGCGATCCGGGACGGTGACGAGTACGTCGTCAACGGGGCGAAGACGTTCATCACCAACGGCGCGTCCGCCGACGTGATCGTGCTGGCGGTCAAGACCGACCTGAAGGCCGGCGCCAAGGGGGTGTCGCTGCTGATCGTCGACCTGCGGGACTGTCCCGGATTCGTCGTGGGCCGGGTGCTGGACAAGGTCGGCCAGCACGGCGCGGACACATCGGAGTTATCGTTCACCGATGTGCGGGTGCCGGTGTCAAACCTGCTCGGGGCGGAGGGACAGGGGTTCGGGCAGCTGATGGCGCAGTTGGTGCAGGAGCGGTTGATCATCGGGGCGCAGGCGTCCGGGGCGATGAATCGTGCGGTCGAGGACACGGTGGCGTACACGAAGTCGCGGCAGGCGTTCGGGCACAGTCTGTTCGAGTTCCAGAACACGGCGTTCGAACTCGCCGAGTGCCAGACCATCGCCCGCACGTGTGCGGTGTTCCTGGACCATTGCATCGAGGCGCATCTGCGCGGTGAACTGGATCCGTCCGAGGCGGCGATGGTCAAGTACTGGCTGACCGAGCAGCAGTGTGCGGTGATCGACCGGTGCGTGCAGTTGCACGGCGGGTACGGGTACATGCGCGAGTATCTGATCGCCCGGATGTACGAGGACGCCCGCGTGCAGAAGATCTACGCGGGCGCCAACGAGGTGATGAAGGGAATTATCGCGAAGTCGCTGTAGCCGTCATCGGCTCACCCGGCGGTTCCTGCGGTGGCAGGTCGACCCCCACAACACCCGGGCGCCGGGCCGCACCTGCATGACGTCGCTGCGCAACCTGAGTGCCGGTGCCCGCTGGTACGACACCGACGGCGCCGTCGAATCCGCCGGCTGCGGGGCAGTGATGCGTTTGGTCCCAGCAGCATTCGCACCCGAACCGTATTGGTTGGGCCTGACCGCTCTGCAGGCCGTGATCACCCACAAGCACCCGGGGGCCGTGGTGCCGGCGTTGCTGCTCGCCGACGCCATCCGTCACGCGCCGGAGCGCCGCGGCCGGTTCCTCGAGCACGCCCTGACAGGGTTTCGGAGATCTACAAGGGCACGAGCAGTTGGATCGAGGACCACTATCTGCGGGATGTCCTCGCCCCGATCACCGGGGACGTGTCGTCATACCTGGTAGACGGACTGGACGACGGGACCGCGGACATCCTCACGGCCGCCGCGGGCCGCCTCGAACAGCTACGCCCTCTGCCGCCGAACGAATTCGGCGACCCCTGTGCCGGAATCGGTGAGGGTTGGGAGTCAGCCAGCGCGGTCGCCCTGGCGCTGCTGGTCGCCGACCTCGCCACCACCGACGATCACGGTCCGGCCGCACTAACCAGACCGGAGGCGCTCGCCTGGGCATCCACCAGCAACGGCGACTCGGACTCCATCGCCTGCATCGCCGGCGGACTCATCGGCTCCGCCCACCCCGAAAATGGCTACTGGGCCGCAGCGGGCCTGACCCCCACCTTCGAGCCCCGCTACGCCGAGGAGATCACGGCCGCAGCGAGCCAGCTCCCGGCCGGCGACACGACCGACTGACGACACCAGCGGCATCAAGAGCCGTTCCTGCCGCGGAGCGTTCTGTAGCGCCTTTCCCTATTACCCCTATGTCCCATATGGGTAATAGGGGAGCTGCCCGATGCGCTCTGACCAGCGGAACCTGGACACCCTGCCGTGGTCGTCACCGGGAGTCTCTAACGCCCGGCCCGCGATGTATGGGAACATGTGTTCGATAGATGTCGCGCTTGCGGGAGGACTGCTGTGGAGGCCGAAGGGGCGGTGGAGGCCGAAGGGGCGGTGGACCCGAGGGTCGACCGCATCGAACAGCTGCGCCGGAGGATGGACGCGATTCCCGCGCGTTCGGCCGGGCCGCCTCGGGTCGGTCGCGGCGACCCGCTTCCGGTGGGGGAGCAGCCCGCTTCGGCGGGCCTTCGGACCCTTCCGGTGGCGGGTCCGTTGGCGGATCTGCTCGTACACCGGGGGCTGGTGCGCGGCACCGTCGCGCAGATCACCGGTCCGGCGTCGCTGCGCGCGAGCCTTCTTGCCTCGGTGACCGGTTCCGGCCACTGGGCCGCCGTGGTCGGCGACCCGACCCTCGGCCTGCCCGCGGCCGTCGAGATGGGCGCCGACCTGAGCCGGTGCGCGTTCTCTCGGGTTTTCAGTTCTGTGGCGTGATGTCGTGCAAGGATGCACGAAGGGCGTTCTAGCACCGCTTCTTTGGGGGTGTGGTTGCTGTCGTTCTCTGTGGTACCAGGAGGGGGGATGCTGTGAAGGCTTTTCTGGTGCGGATGCCGTCGGGCGGGCGGTATTGGACGGTGGTCGACGACGGTTACGACGTGATGGCGGTGGCGGACCGCTATTTACGGGAGTTGCGGTTCGGCCGGGATCGAGCGGAGTCGACGACGAAGGCGTACGCGCAGAGCCTCGCATTGTTTCTCCGGTGGTGTGATCGCACCGGACGTCAATGGCCTGCTGCGGCGAGAGATATGGGCCTGTTCATCGTGTGGTTGAAGTACACGCGCGCGGACGGCTCGCCTGTGGTGGCGGGGCCGGGTGTCGAACCGGTTCGGGGCGCGTCTCGGATCAATCAAATTCTGGTCGCGGTTCGTGGGTTCCTCTCGTTCGCGGTGGTGGCGAAGGAAGCGCCGGGGGTGGTGCTCGAGCAGCTCTACGAGCTCGCCGACACCCGTGATCTGCCGTTGGCAGCGCAGGGAGAGGACGGAATGCTGCGATACCGCTTGCGCGCCCGCCACAGTCTGCGTGAACCCCGAACAGATGTGGACCGGGCGAGTGACGACGAGGTCATCGCACTGTTTCGGGAGTGCCAGTCGGCGCGAGATCGGCTGATCGTGTTGCTACTCGCCCGGGCAGGGTTGCGGCGCGGTGAGCTCGTCGGCGTGCGCCGCAGCGATCTTCATCTGCTGCCGGACAATGCGGTGCATCGATGTCTGGTTGGTGGGGCCCATGTGCACGTGGTTCGACGCGAGAATTCGAATGGCGGCGTGGCAAAATCTCGGAACTCGCGGGCGGTCCCGCTTGATTTCCTGGTGGTACGTGCCCTCGATCTGTACTTGCTCGAACGCGCGACGAAACCCGCTGCCGCAGAGTGCGATTTCCTGTTGGTCAACCTGTTTCGGGAGCCGCTGGGTGCTCCGATGGCGGTGGGCGCGATCAACGAGTTGTTCGAGGCGTTGTGTGCTCGGGCGCAGCTGGGCCGGCCGATTTCGCCGCATCAGTGCAGGCATGGGTTCGCCAGCAATCTGGCTGATTCCGGCGCGTTGCTCGACGAGATACAGGGGTTGCTCGGGCATGCGTCCCCGATGTCGGCGCAGCCGTATCTGCATCCGTCGCATGAACGGCTGCGGGCCGCGGTCGAGCGGGTTCCGTCTCCGCGCGCGGTGATCGAGGGTTTGTCGTGACAACCGCGCAGGCGTTGTCCGTCTTCGACGACAGCGACGACGATGCGGTTGTCGCGTCGTTGTGGGAACAGATCCGACCGGACTTCCTGGAAGTGCTGGGATGGTCTGAGCGAAGGGTCGCGTACTTTCCACGTGAGCATCCGCAGTTGGGATGCAAGCAATGCGTGGTGACCGGTTGTGGGGTCAAGGCCGACAATCCGCAAAGTTTGTGCCCTTTCTGCCGGAAGCAGTGGATTGCCGATGGCCGCCGGCCGGTCGAGGAATTCGCGAAGACACCTCGTCAATGGACACAGTCCGGTGCAGGCAGGTGCGCAGTGCCGGACTGTGAGCGACCGTGGGTCTCGCGCCACGCAGTGTTGTGCCGTTCGCACCACTGGTCGCGCACGAAGACGGCGAACGTGTCCCTGGAGGAGTTTCTGGCGCGGTCCGGGGTGGTCGCATTACCTTCGTTCGGACCGTGTCAGGTAGCGGCATGCACCCGCGACCGCAGCACAAGTGGGGCGTACTGCGTCAACCACAATCTGCACTGGAACCGCCTGATCGCTGATGCCGCGATCCGAGGGCAGGATGTGGACGAACCACGATTTCGACGTACATCTGCTGCGATTCCCACGGTCAACGAATGCAGTCTGCGGGGCCTGCCGGATCGTGTTGTCGCCGAGATACTCTTCGGCGTACAACACCGAACAGAGTGGGGCGCGAAGACCCTGCCCGAACACGTCCGCCCGCTGATCGCGAAACTGCTCGCTGAAGAGTGCCGATCGATCGAAGAGGTGGATCCGACGCAACTGGCGGACACCGCGAAGATCGTCTGTCGGTACATCATCACGTCAGTGCGGCGATTGCGATTGACACCGGAAACGGAACGAACCAAAGACGACTGGGACACCTCGGTGTTCGGTTACACAGGGACGCTGCGATTCGGGAAGATCTCACAACCGTGGATGAAGGAAGCGGCCAAGATCTGGGCGTACAACGATCTACCTCAGCGGCGCTCACTCGACGCGAAAGCCTCCGCGCAGAACGACCTCCGCTCCCTGGTGAGATTGTCGGAAAGCTTACGGTTGCAACGACCGAGTGACCACGGCAACGAACCACAGCTGCTCTCACGTAGCGATATGTGTGGATTTCTGAACCGGTTGACGTTTCTGCGCGCGGACGGAACGATCAGCGCGAGAACCCGGCGTGTCACGGTGCAGGATCTTCGCCGGTTGACCGGGAAGATGCGGGCACTGGGCTTGACCCGCCCGGGTCAGCCGATGCATGGACTTCCGGACGACTTCATCCTGTATCCGGAGGACATACCCCAGGAAGGCGATGTCGAGAAGGAATGCAGGGATCTTCCGATCGAGGTGATGCGGCATATCTGCGAACATCTCGACGAGTTGGAGCAGGCAACCACGAGAGATATTCGGGTAGCGGTGGAGTTGATCATCGATACCGGACGGCGCCCGGACGAGATCTGCCGGCTCGACCTCGACTGCCTGGACCGGGATGAGCAGGGCAAACCTGTCCTCGTCTACACCAACTTCAAAGCCGATCACCGGGGTGCGCGTCTGCCGATCGCCGAAGCCACTGCGGCCACGATCATCACCCAACGCGAGCGGGTCCGTGCCCGATTCCCCGATGAGCCGATCGAGACGCTCAAACTCATCTCCGCCCCCACACGAAATCCACACGGACGGCGAGCGTTGAACGACAAATACCTCAGCAATCGCCATCACGAGTGGATCCTCACTCTCCCCGACATCAACATCCCGATGACCGTGGAATCCGACGGCAAACGGGTGACAAAAATGTTGCCGTTCAACCGGTCCCAGATATTTCTCTACGCCTACAGACACACCTACGCCCAGCGCCACGCCGACGCAGGCGTCGGCGTGGATGTCTTGTGCCAGTTGATGGGTCATCGCTACATCGGCACCACACAGGTGTACTACCGCGTCGGCGAAGACAGACGCAGGGAAGCCGTCGATCGACTCACGAGTATGCACTTCGACCGACACGGAACCAGGATCTGGCGTGAAGCGACCGCGCTACTCGATTCCGAACACCTCCGCCGCGCGGTCGGCGAGGTCGCCGTCCCCTACGGAAGCTGCAGCGAACCGAGCAATGTTGCCGCCGGCGGGCACGACTGCCCGATCCGATTCCGATGCGTCGGCTGCTCACACTTCTCGACCGATGTGTCATATCTGCCCGACCTCGAAGGCTATCTCGCCGCCCTACTGCGTAGCCGCGAGCGACTTCGCGGTGCGTTCGTCGCCGACGACTGGGCCACGGCAGAAGCGATGCCCTCGGAAGCGGAAATCTCCCGCATCCGACGCCTGATCTCACAGATCAAAGCCGAGGTCGATGACTTGCCCACCACGGATCGCGCTCAGATCGAGGAATCGATCGGAATCGTGCGCCGAGCCCGCACCACCGTCGTCGGACTCGGGATACCGCAGGTCAGACAACCGCTCCCCGATGTCCGGCCGGACAGGAACATCTGAGCAATGACGAACCCGATGATCAACGGACGCCGCGCCGACACCTCCCGTCGCCGACAACGAGTACTGACCACACTCGAGGCCGCCGTGGCGGACGGAACGCAGATCAGTGTCGCCGGAATCGCCCGAGCAGCAGGAGTGGACCGCACCTTCCTGTACCGCCACAAGGACCTGCTGTCGCGGATCTACACGGCTCAAGCTGTGCCGACAACCATTGCCGGGAATGAGACAGCGGTAACACGGGAATCGTTGCAAGCGGACCTCGCCAACGCACAACAACGCATCACCCGCTGCGCCGCCCACAACGCAGTTCTGGAACGAAAACTCTCCGAATTACTCGGGCAACAAGTCTGGCGCGAGTCCGGGCTCGGCGCACCCGCAGACGTCGAGCAACTCCAACGGCGCATCACCTCGCTCGAGCAGCAGGTCGTCGACCTCACCGGCCGCCTCGAAGAACGCGGCCAGGAACTCGACGCAGCCCGAGCCGCCAACCGCGAACTCTTCACCAACATGAATACACAACATTGATCCTTGATGGTCGTTCGGACCAGAGGGACCGAACCTGCGAGGGCGGCGAGATCGTCGGCATTGCGGTCGAAGTAGGCGACGTCGCAGGCGGTCACATCGCCGCCGCGATCGCACACTTCGCTGGTGAACCCGGCGGCACCTGCCGGGCAGTCCAGGATCCTGCGGGTCAGGTCGGCACTTTCGTGCTGGCCGGGCAGCTGCCACCCTCTGTTGCTTAGAAGCGTATTCCGGTCGGCGAGGTCGATGCCGTAAGCGGATCGCTGACCGGTCACCAAGCAGCCCGGATTCGCTAACAGGCTCCCGTGATTGGGCAGGCCCAACTTCGCGCGATCTTCCAAATACCGTCCTCGGCGACGAACGTCACCGGGCCCAAGTCACCAGGAGGATTTCCGCCGACCGCGACCTGCCCACTGGCGGATACTTCACCCTCACCGGTACTGGTAACCGAGGTGAACTCGACCGTCAGTTTCTCCTGGACGAAGCGTTGGGCGAGCGCCGGATCGTTCTCGCTCACCCCCTGGAATAGCTTCACACGATCGGCCAACCGAACGTCGTAGTCGAGGGCGGTCTCGATGAGGGCAGTCAACTCCGCCGGTGACGGGTCCGCGGTAGCCGGAACCTCGGGGGCAGCTGTCGCAAAGGATGTTGCCTGCACCATCGTTGATGCGTGTGAATCGACGCCACCGTCATCAGAACCGCAAGCGGACAGCAGTCCGGCCGCGCCCGCGACCAGCACAGACACGAGCCGAAACGTCATCGGAATCCTTTGCTCGCGAGGGTAGTCGCTGGGCGGTTTGGTACTGCCGTCAGAAGGGGTTGTAGACGTATAACGTCGGGGAGATTGCCGCGATCTGGACCAGGTCGTGCTGACGCTGAGCTGCGTCGAGCTGGTAGCAGTCGCGCATGCCGTGCCACGCTGCACAGTAGATATTGTCGGTGCCGAACGGGCTGACTGCCACCAACTTGGATCCGGTCCAGGCTTCAGGTTGCAGAGGATTCACGAAATACTGACTGTACGACTCGAACGGGGGCGCGGGCACGTAGTCCTGTGCCGAGGCTGTCGGCGCCAACGCTACGCCCGCTCCGAACACCAACGCACATACTGTGAGCAACCGCTTCATCTATGAACGCCCCTTAGCGTCGAGAATGAGAAAACCGAACTGAACGGTATGTCTCTTCTAGAACTCATTGCGTTACACGCGGTCCGGCGTGGTCGAATCCCACTGCCTCACGGATCGCCGGTCAGATCCCGACACGGCTACCTGCACCCTGGGGAGATCGGTCATCGGTGGATCAACCAGAGATTCGGGTCCGGGCCAAATATGATGGCGGAACTTATTTCTGGGGGTTGGGGGACGGATGGATCCGCAGGAAGCAAACGCAGGCACCACCGGCCGGCGAGGCGTGCGTGCGTGCGTTGTGGCCGTATGTGCGTGAGCACCGCCGGTTGCTCGGGGCGGCGGCGGTGATGGCGAGACAGTATTTGGTGTCAGAAGTTCGATCCGAAGCCGCGTTGATAGCTGTTTCCACCGGTAGGTGGATTGAATGTCCCTTCGAACCTTCCGTTCGGCCACTTCTGGGGTCTAGCCTGACCTGACAGGGTCGGACGATCGGGAGCCCCCTTTGGGGACGTTAGTGATTCTAGTGGCTGGATGCGGGGACTCCCATTGCCGTGGGAGTGGCGGCGCCCGATCTGGGCCGTGATCCCGCACGACCTCGGCGGACACTGCCACTGATTGGAGGTGAGTCAAATGGGAGCAACGGCTTGGGCTTTTTGGGGACCGTACGCGCCGCTCGTCTACATTCTTTCGTTACTCGGCGTGCCGGTCGACTGACTCCAGAGCGACAGCGGGCCAGCAGTCGACTTGATCCGCGACACCCTGAACCTGATCCACGACCTGCACCAGCGCGGCGTCGGACTCCGCAATCTCGCCGACCCGATCCGGATCGACTCGACGAACCCGGACGATCCGATGGCACAGTTGGCGGTGGGGCTGCTGGCCCTGTTCGGGGAGATGGACCGCACCTACGCGGTCGAGCGGGCCGCCCACGCCCGGGTCGGTGGCCACCGAGAAGGGTCGCAGGGTCGGCCGTCCCAGCGTGGTCACCGAGGCCCAACTCGCCCATGCCACCCAACTGCGCGATGACGGCGCCACCATCGCCGAGATCACCGACAAGACCGGGCTGACCCGCTCCACCCTCTACCGCCACCTATCCCAGCGGCCGTCCGAGTCCGTCACCGCGGCCGACACCGAGAGTGGTTCCGCATCAACAGTTGCTGCGGAACAACCGCGCGCCCACTCCGGCCCATTGGTCTGTCCGACCTGCGGACACCGGCCCACCACCCGCGGCGACGTCATTCCCCACCGCGACGACCTCGCCACCGTCTGGCTGCATCTCGATGACCGCCACCGGGTCCGCGAGCAACATCACTGCGCTCGCTGCCAGCCCCACGGCCACGTCCTGGTGATCAGCTGCAGCCGATGTGGCGACGGTCCACTGGTTACCGGCGCCGCCGTGGCGGGAGACGAACTGCCACGACCGATCACGACCTGGCTCGAGGGCCACGGATGGACTGCAACTCCAGAGCTCGTCTGCGGCAACCACAACAGGTGATGCCCCCGGTGCTCACCCTCGAACCCCCAGCCTGCCGCGGGCGTATCCGCCCGATTTTCGGCGAGTACTACCGCAACCCCAACCATGTGTGTCATTGGGGCTCGCACGGTGCCGGGTACATCAATACCGATATGACTCTCACCCGTGTTACCGGGATACAACTCGTCGTCGCGGCCGCCGGCAAAGGATTTCAACGGCGCACACGGCGCATGGAGATCCGCAGCGACTCCGGTTCGGTGTCCTGGCGCACGGTCCCCGAGGTCCAGGCCACCGGCCATGCCCCCCTTGCGAGCTGCGCTGTGATGAACATCGACAGCTGGACCGAACGCTGGCCGGAGCACCCCGTCATCAGGACATTCGATCCGCCGCGGGCGGTCCCACTGTCGAGAGTTCCCCCCTCGGGTATGAGCTCGGCCTGCGCGCAGACGGCACTGTCGCATCTGACGGCATCTCGATCCGCACTGCCACGGTCTACGACCGGCGTCGGTCCGCTCGGCACCGTGCTTTCCAATGTCCGCAGACAGATCGACTTCACCGCGAGCAGGTCCTAGACGCCGGCCTCAGAGCGAAACACCGATTTCAATGTGCGGCATGCTTCACGCTTGATTCGTGATCTCGACGATAGCCACAACGTCGCCTGCGCTGCTTCTCCCGTGCTACACCTGTTGCAATCTGTTGCGTTCTCTGCCGGAGCGGCTGACCTGCGTAGCCTTTGATCAGGAATTGGCAAAACAGGTTTGTACCCCCAGAGAGTGCGCGATCATCCCGGATCCGGGTGAGGACCCGATCGGGGTCGCCGCGGTGCTCGTCGACGGAATCGACCTGATCGTCGTCAGCCTCGGGGACCGCGCCACCCCACTGAGCCGGGTCCGAGCGGTCACGGCGAGGGCGCGTCGGGCCGGGGCGGTCCTGGCCGTCGACGGGCGATGGCCCCACGTCGATGTCCGCCTGCAGGCGCAGGTGGCCGGCTATCACGGACTTACGGGCGGCCCGGGGCGGGTCACCGGACTCGACCTCGACGTCGAGGCGGTCACGCGGGGGCACCTGCCGCGCCGAGCTCGGGTCTCCGTCGCCGGCTGTGGCGGGCACGTCGAATGGGCCACCGCCACACCGTATTCCGTTTCCTCAGCGACTCCTGTGGCGGCGCCGGAGTTGCGGGTCGCCCAATGACCGAACCTGCCGGTCTGGAGGAGTGGAGCGAACCGTTTCCCGGCGCCCCCGTCCTGCGCCGTCTCGATGTCCCGGTTGCCGTCGTCGTCGACATGGCTCACGTCCTGCCCGGGCCGTCGGGTTTCATTCGCGCCGACGCCCTGCCGCTGCGCGTTCGCGCTGGAGCCATTCTGCTGGAAGCGGAGATGCCCGGGACTCTGCATTCCTGGCTCCGCGTCGCGACGGACGGCCGCTGGCTCGCGCAAGTCTGCGTTCCGGTCCGCTCCGCCAACGGTCGTGGGCGCCTCGACCTCTGGCTGTGGGTCGAATCCGCACACGTCACACCACACCCGACCGAATCGGGCGTAGCAGACGCGGCGGTCGGTACACCCCACCCCCGTCCGGCGCCCGAAACTGATCCTGAAGTGGGCAGATGACACGTCCCCGGAACGGTGTCGTGGTCGTTCCCGTGCCCCTGATATGTGGGTGTGACGGTTACAGGTACCTCTTCAGTTGACCCGGCTGCGCTTGTAGGCTGCGGCCATGACCGACAGCGAACGCGAACTCGATCTCGTCCTCTACGGTGCCACCGGCTTCGTCGGCGGGCTGCTCGCCGACTACCTCGCCCGCACCGCCCCGGACGGGGTGCGGATCGCTCTCGCCGGACGCTCCCACACGAAACTCGACGAAGTCCGCACCACCCTCGGGCCACGGGCCGTCGACTGGCCGATCCTGATCGCCGACGCGCAGGATCCGCTCGCCCTCGTCGAGTTGGCCGCCCGCACCCGGGTCGTCGCCACCACGGTGGGCCCGTACGCGAAGTACGGGGCCGAGCTCGTGAACGCCTGCGTCGCGGCCGGCACCGACTACGTCGACCTGACCGGGGAGGTGTTGTTCGCCCGGGACAGCATCGACGCCCACCACGAGAAAGCCCGGAACAACGGAGTTCGCATTGTGCACTCCTGCGGGTACGACTCGATCCCCTCCGACCTCGGGGTGCACGTGCTGCACCAGGCGGTGCAGGCCGACGGCGCCGGCGACCTGGGTGAGACCACGTTGGTGGCGTCGCTGCGCGGCGGCGTATCGGGTGGGACCATCGACTCGCTGCGCACCCAGATCGATGCCTCCCGCCCCGACCCGGCCTTGCGCCGGCTGGCCGCGTCCCCGTACTCGCTGAGCCCCGACCGAACCATCGAACCCGACCTCGGCCGCCAATCCGACATCGCCCTCGTCAACGGCCGCGATATCGCCCCGCCGGTGCGGGGGTGGACCGCGCCGTTCGTGATGGGGGCCTACAACACCCGCGTCGTGCGCCGCACCAACGCGCTGCGCGGCTATGCGTACGGCCGCACCTTCCGATACCGGGAGGTGATGAGCGTCGGAGGCTCCCGCCTGTCCCGCCTCTACGCGGGCGGTGTCGCCGCCGTGCTCGGCGGCCTCGTCCTCGGCCTCAGTGTCCGGCCCACCCGATACGTCCTCGACCGCATCCTCCCCGCCCCCGGCCAGGGCCCTAGCGAAAAGACGCAACTCGAGGGCTATTTCGTCATGGACATCTACACCACCACCACGACCGGCGCCCGATACACCGCCCGAGTGCAGGGGCAGGGGGACCCCGGCTACCGGGCCACCGCGGTCATGCTCGGCGAATCCGCACTGAGTCTGGTCCTGGACCGTCACCGGCTCCCCGACGAGGCCGGTGTCCTCACCCCCGCCACCGCCCTCGGCGACGTCCTCGTCGACCGGCTCAGAGGTGCCGGCCTCGAGATTTCTGCCCGCACACTCTGACCCCACCTTCTCTCGGGGCAGCCGACTGCCTCGCGAGTTCGACTTTCGCCTACGCGATTGCAGATCGTATCGGGGGGGAACCGCCACGCCGGAGGCCTGCTCCAGGCCGGTGCTCACTGCATAGCGGCGGAAAGATCTGTTCGTGGTGCGAGCTGTGGTCGGGCATGGTCCATTCTGCGACCGTCCCTGCGGTTACGGGCACATGAGGTGTAGGGACGTGTCGTCCTTCCTGGTCACGGGCTTGTGGTGTCGCGGCGGACCCGTTCCGGGCGGTTCCGCCTCGCGATATCCGATCCGCCGGATCGCCGGTCGGGATCTCGTCCAGGGTTTCATACCTTGCAATGCATCATTGTATTGTTTGGGCCTGTACGGACTTGCACGCGGTACCTGCCGGGCGGGACCGATGAGGCCGCGCCCGACCGCCCCGCCACCACGCGGGGAACGACCCCGAAAGGACACACGTTCACGATGGCGAACCCGCATCGACTGACCACCGATCAGGTCCTCGAGCTGATCAAGGAGGAAACCGGTACCGAGCTGTCGGCCACGACGTTCCGCGGCTACGTCACCCGCGGGCAGGCTCCCGCGCCGGTGGAGAAGATCGGCCGCACCCCACTGTGGAAACGGTCGGAGATCATCGAGTGGGCGAACAACCGGCCCGGCCAGGGTGCGCGCACCGACCTCCCCAAGTCCCGCCGCCGTCGCAACGACTGATCATTTTCCATCCCTGCCGGGCATCGAAAATTGCAGTTCGGGTCGAAATGGACTGGTGTGCAACAGACCCGGATGAAAGGCGCATGGGTCTCGGGTGGGGGAGTCGCGGGTGGGTGCGTGGTGCCCGGGCGACGCGGACGCGTGGGACCGCTACCATCGCCCTGGCCCTACGGGAGAGAAGCTTCACTACATATATCGACGATCAGGGGGAACGAACACACATGAGCGCTGAGGTCACGCAGGCGGAGAAGGACGGCGTCACAAAGTACAGCCCGATCGTGTTGGCCGCCTACGACACGTTCGTGCTGCAGTGGAGCAACACCTACGCCTGGCGCTGCCCCCGCGAGCGGCTCCTGGCCCACTACGACGCCCACCTCGGCAGTCGGCACCTCGACATCGGCCCGGGCACCGGCTGGTACCTCCGCCACGCCACCTACCCCACCGAGGTGCCCGAGATCACCCTGATGGACCTCAACACCCACACGATGGCGATGACCACCGGCCGGCTCGCCGAACGCGGCATCACCCCGGACGTGCACACCGGCAGCATCCTCGCCCCCATCGACCCCAAAGTGGGGGTATTCGATTCCGTGGCAGCGAACTTCGTGTTCCACTGCGTCCCCGGAACCTGGGCCGAGAAGGGGACAGCATTCGGGCACATCGCCCAGGTCGTCGCCGACGACGGCGTGTTCTTCGGCTCCACCATCCTCGGGACCGGAGTGCAGCACAACCTCTTCGGCCGCACCCTCTGCGCCCTCTACAACGGGCCGATCAAGGCCTTCGACAACCGCGGCGACGACCTCGACGGCCTGCGTACCGCGCTGTTAGCGGCATTCGAGACCGTCGACGTCACCGTCGTCGGAACGGTGGCGGTCTTCGCCGCGCACCGGCCGCGGCGCACTCCGGCGCAATAGTTCCGACGAAGAGCCGACACTGGTGAAACGCAGGCGCACCGACCCGGCCTCACTCGAGGCGTACGTCGCCGCCGCACGGCAGCTGCGGACGGCATTGATGCCGCTGGCCGAGCGTGGTCCCGAGCTTCGTGCCCGGACCGGCGGCGAGGCTTTCGAGCGCGCACGCCAGGCCCGGGCACGCTTCCTCTCATCGGCATCCGGGCTGGCTCGCCGGGAACGGAAGCTGGCCGCCCACTGGGAGAACGCCGCAGTCTTGCGATACCTGCACGGCCGGGGCGCCTTTGTTCCTGCCGAGGAACTGGGCAACCGCTTGATCTCCCATCTCGCCGGAGGCCGGCGGCCCACCCTGCGCGAGATCCACGAGCTGGACGACGCCTGCGCTCACGCGTGCGCCCTCGACCGCCATCAACACCCGGAGTTGCTGCGCACCTCCAGATTCTCAGGAAGCAGATCCACCACGCGGTCCCCGATCGTGGACCAGGCCGAACTGCGATGGCGGATCCGCCGTGACCTGACCGGGTTGACCCTCGAGAACGCTCTCGCCGGCACCGGCACCACCCGAGAGGCAGAACGCCATCTCGCACCGTGGCTCACACACGCCGCGGACACCCTCGACACCCCGATGAGCATCGAAGGACTCGAGGACATCGCCGCCCAGTGGCGCGAACGTCGCGCCCCCTACATGCTGGCGAACCCCGACTGGGCAGACGTGATCATCGCCCCGCCGATTCCCCGGACCCGCCCGTCCTGGTGGTGGAAGCTCACCCACGGCGAGGAACCCCCACCGGCCCGATAGTTCACCTTCTTCGACTGCACCGCCCCCGAGGGGAGGGACGTGATGATCGCCTTGTCGGAGGGTTCGGTCAAGATGGCCTGCGAGGAGGACGTCATGGCCGCACCCGAGCGCACACCGCAGCAGTGGGCGCAGGACATGCTGATGCCTGGGCGTTCGACAATCGTCGACACAGAGACCTCTGACCTGGATCAATCCTGGAGGTGGCCGCCATCGACGCCGCGAGCGGAGTCGTCGTGTTGGAGACTCTGGTCGATCCGGGCGATGTACCGATCCATCCGGATGCCGCCGCCGTGCACGGTCTCAGTCCCGATCAGCTCGCCGGTGCACCCGCGTGGCCTCTCGTGTTCCCCGTTCTGGCGGCGGTGACAATGGGACGGGTCGTGTTGGCGTGTGGCGCAGACTTCGATCACGTTCGCGTGCTGCATGATTGCCACCGCTACGGCCTCGATCCGCAGCATCTGGCCGACCAGGGGCGGTGGGGTTGCATCATGCGGGCCCGCTCGCAGGCGGAAGGTACCGAGAAGAACATTCGGCTCGGAGGCGCCCATCGGGCCCGCGGCGACGCAGAAGCGGCCCGTGTTGTCCTGCAGGCCATCGCCCACGGATCCGGGACTCCTGTGACTGGGGCGGCGTAGCCTCGGCCGGCGACCGGCTCTCCGCGAAGGTGGATCACTGCCAAACGATTTCATTCTCGCGGTTGCAACATAACAATGTCACAATGTAATGTCTGAAGGGGTTCCCGAAATGGGAACGACACCATCACTGCGGAAATCGTCACGCCGCATTCGCGCTCGACTGGGGATCGATCGTCTCCCGGAGCGGGAAGATCGGCGCTGTTCCGCTTGGCATCGAGGCCGGTGACGACGAGATCTTGGCGGATCACTTCGACCTGTGCGAGCTCGCGGAATCGCCAGAGCGACCCCGCCGCCATCGCTGCCGAGCTGAATCGGGCGCACCTGCTCTGACAGCCGCGGACCGTCGACCATCCACACACAAAAGGAGTTCCTCATGTCCTACCTCATTGCCGAAGCCGTCACCCCCGACTACTGCGACCGCATCGCCGTCGTGCACGGGTACCGCCACGACGAAGCGGGTTCGCAGTTCGCTGCTGTGGAGTTCGCCGACGGCACCGCCAGGGAGGTCGATGTCCTCGACATCTTCCTGTCCGCCCCGGAAGCGGTTGCTGTCGCAGCCTGAGCTGCCCTAGCCGTCGGAGGTGCTGGATATGCTGCACATGACCTTCGGCTGTTCGCGCACGAATTTCCGGTTCCTCACCCAGACAGGAGTAACGACATGAGTGACCGATCGATCCTGCACCGCGCCGAGGATCTGCCGTTGACCGCAGCGACGACGCCGGTCCAGGAGGGTGACGTGGTGCGGCGTAGGAAGCTGATCGTCGCCGCCGGGCTCGGCCGCGACGATCACGCCGGCCGCCGAACGGTGCTGCTCGACCCGGCCGCCGACATCCCATCCGGCGCCGCCGAAGTCGTACGCCTCGGCCGGCGCGACGCCGACCCCGAGTAGGGAAGAAGTGGCCGCAGTGTGCGATCTACCTGCGGACATGACACGTCCCCATTCTGGCAACGACTCCAACGAGAGGCGCACGATATGACCGACATCCACACCGATGATCCGACCGCACCATCGGCCTCGCGGGGCATCGGGGAGAACCGGTGATCGGGGGTCGCCCCACGTGGGGCATGACCCACCCCGACATCATGACCGTGCCCCCGGTGTTCGACGAGATCGACACGCTGCGCACGGAACTCGCGAGGTATGACCGCGACACCACCGCGGTCGTGGGGATGTTTCGCCGGTACCTGCAGCTGCTCGAACACGACGGCCTTCTGCTTCGTGACCACGACAGACTCGAGATTCGGCGCCTGCTTCACCGTGCCCAAGGCCAGGTTACGTCCACCGCGGTCTTCCTGACCGGGGTTGTGGCGACGATCGTGGGCGTCGTCTGCGCGAGCATCCTGATGGGTGCGGCCGCCTCGCTCGGCCCGACCAGTTTCCTCCTCGGTGCCCTGGTCGGCGCCGTGATCACCGGTTCCGTGATGCGGGTAGGCACACGTGAGCTGGAGTCGTGGACAGCGCACTTCGCCGACGCCGCGATGACGCGCCTGGACGAACGCCTGCCCTGACCCATCCTGTCGGGGCCGGGGAGCGTCCGATGAGCGAAACGGGAAGCCGCAGGCAGGAACGATTCGCTCGCTCGGCCGACCGCGCGGATCTGGCCTCGAGAAGCCACTGACTTCTTCCCCAGTGTCAGCGGCTTCATTCCTGCCGGGGAACGCTACGCAACGAAAGGTCTTACCCGGTCAGGGAGAGGGGCGGTCGGTCCTTTCACCTCTCGGCAAGTGGTGCTCGGAGCGACGATTCTGATGTGGTAGCCGGGATATGCCCCGACACCGTCGCCTCCTTCAACGGCGCCCTCCGGCGGATATATGCGGTCCGCACCCGCGACCCTGGGGGACGTGTCGTCACCACTGGTAGAAGCACAATTCGGGTGGCGCCCGGAGTCGGGCCGGCCGCCTCGCGGTCACCGGCCGCGCCGTATTCTTGCCGTATGTTCGTTGACCTCGACTGCACCGGCGCCGGCGCCGGCCAGGTGCTGCCGGACCTGGCCACCGTCGACGGCCAGGGCGATCCGCACCTGATTACCGCGGCGGCCCGCACCGCAGCGAACATCGAATTGCGGATCTGCACCTCGGTCTTCCCGTACGACGTCGCGGCCGAGCAGTGGTTGCCGGCGGCCGCCGGGTTCAACGTCACGGTCGTCGTGCGCACCGTCGATACCGCCACGGGGGAGCCGCGGTACCTGACCCGGGCCGAACCCGACGAGTGGGTGCGGGCGATCTTCTCGACCGTCGAGGCCACCGGTGGGTACTTCCTCGGCGCCGTCGACCCGGACACCGGCGTCCACTGCCGCGGGCAGTTCGCCTATCGCCTGTACCTCGACACCGACCGGCGGGCGATCCCCGCACCTAGGCAGCTGGTCACCTTCCCCCAGTACCTACTGCCCACCATCGATATCCGTGGTGATCTCACCCTCGAGGCGCCCACCTGACCACCCCACCCAGCAGGATTCACCTTCCGGGTCCCTCGCACGTGCGGCCGCCGCGATGACACAGCCTGCCGGCGACGCTTCTGCGTTCGTCGCCGCGCCCCACGTCGGTCATGGCGTGTTAGATCGGGGGCAGAAGATGTGACCAGGGAGGGTGAACGTGTGCGGACGGTATGCCAGTACCACCACGGACAAAGAGTTGCGCTCGATCTTTCACGTCGACGAGGTCGTCGGTGACGAGCTGCGCCCGTCCTACAACATTGCCCCGACCCAGCAGATCCGGGCGGTCCTCGAACGGGCACCCCGCGGCGACCCGGACGCGGCGCCGGTCACCCAGATCAGGACGTTGACCTGGGGATTGGTGCCCTCGTGGTCGAAGGAAGCCAAGCTCGGCCGCCTGATCAACGCACGCTCGGAGACGGCGGGCGAACGCCCCTCGTTTCGGGCCGCGGCCTCGAAACGGCGGTGCCTGGTACCCGCCGATGGGTACTTCGAGTGGGAGAAACGAGACGGCAAGAAAATCCCACACTATTTGCACGGCGACGGGGTGCTCGCGATGGCCGGCCTGTACGAGCTGTGGCGCGACCGTGAGCTGGCAGAGGACGACCCGAACGCCTGGCTGTGGACGGCAACGATCTTGACCCGGCCGGCCACCGACGCGCTCGGACGCATCCACGACCGCTGTCCGGTGGTGTTGCCGGCCACGTTCCAGGAGCATTGGCTCGACCCGACTCTCACCGACAAGGATGACGTCCAGGCGCTGCTCGCGTCGGTACCCGATCCGGTCCTGCAGACCTACGAGGTCAGTACCGCGGTGAATTCCCCGCGCAACAACGGACCGGACCTGCTCGCGCCCGTGGCCTGACTCCGCAACCGGATCGCGTCGCCCCGATCAGCCAGCACACCCCGCCGCCCCCGGCCCCGCACACACCGCGGGGCCTCTCCTGAATCGATCGCACACTCTGGCGCCGCACCCCAGTACCCACCCGCGGGTGCTGGGGTGCACTGCATTTCGCAGCAACCGGACGCCAGGTGCACGAGGACCGGCCGCACCACGCCCTGATCTTCCGACTCCGAAGGGGGAATCGAGGTCCCCGGCCATGCCGGGACAATGGCCGGTGATGAGCGAGACGAGCATGGGCCGCGTACCGGTGGGGGATCCGATCCCGCTCCGGTTCGATCCGATCACCAAACAACGCCTCGAGGAGTACGCCGCCGGCATCGGGCCCCGCCGTTTCGGGGCGCTGTTGCGGGTGGCCGCCCGGCGGCTTCTCGCCGACCCCGACCGGGTGCCGCAGGCCCTGACCGCGGCCCGGCGGGCGTCCGCCGAGGTCCGCCGCATCCCCTGGGCGGAGCGACCGCTGAACCTCGACCCCGCTACCCGCACACGCCTGAACGACCTTGCCCGCGAGTTGCACACCGACCGCAGCGCGATCGTCCGCGTCGCTGTGCACCGCTTCCTCACCGCGGCGGGACGATTCCGCCACCCGGTGCTCCGCGAAGACGCCCGCACCGACCTGACGACTCGCACCCGCGTGTACCTCAACCGCTCCACCCTCGACCGACTCGAGCGGCTCATCAGCCGCCACGGCGACGCCCCCACCGCCGCCGCGATCCGGGTCGCGGTGCGTCGACTCCTCGACGACCCGGGCGATCTCGCCGCCGACCTGACCACGATCGGCGCCGCCCGCGACCTGAAACCGGAGACCTTCGGCGCGCGCTCGAACGTGAACTTCGACGACGATTTGCGCGACCAACTCGACACGCTCGCCGAACGGCTCGACTCGAACCGCGCCGAACTCCTGCGCCTGGCCGCCCGCCAACTCCTGGCGAACCCGCGGGACCTCGATCAGGCGGTGACCGAGGAGATCTACCGCGGAGACGCCAACCGGGCCACCCTCCTCGCCCGCGACACCCGCCGTCGGCAGGCCGCGGCCGCCGATCAACTCGCTCAGATGCCTCTTCGGGCGCCGAGTCCGCAGGGAAACCCGTTCGGGAAACGGCACGTTTTCATGCTCGACGAGGACACCAAACGCCGGCTGGAGGAGCTGGCGGACGAGTACGGTCCCCGCCGGGTCTCCGCGCTACTGCGGGTGGGGATCCGCAGACTCATCGGGTCCCCGTGCGCCGAGGCCGATCTCGCGCAGGCCCGCCGGGTCGCCGCCCAGGCGCGGACGCTGCCGCACGACCCGGCCACCCTGAGACTGGACTCCCAGGCGGCGGCCCGCTTCGGCGCCCTCGCCGCCCGCCACGAGGCGTCGCCGCGGGACCTGGTCGCGGTCGCGGTGCACCGCTTCCTCACCGCCCCCGGGCACTACAAGGCGGCGCTGATCGACGAGGCCGGCGCATCCCGGCTCGACGAGAGGATCACGGTGTCGCTCCGCCCCTCCGCCCTGCGCGACATCGACCGGCTCGCCGACCGACACGGCACCCGGTTGACCGCGGCGTTGGTGCGTGTCGCGGTGCGCCGGCTCCTCGACGACCCCGGCGACCTCACGGGCGACCTGGAGACCGTTGCGCCGGTGCACGACCTGCGTCCCGCACCGCGCACGGCCCAGGTCGGCGTCGCCCTCGACGACGAACTCCTCGTCCACCTCGACGCCCTCGCCGACCGGCTCGGCTCGGACCGTCAGGAACTGGTGTACCTGGCGGCCAAGCGCATTCTCCGCTTCCATCACAACATCGAAAACCGGATGCTCGACGAGATGTTCCGCGCCCCGATCAGCCGGAAACACCTGCTGGCCAAACATGCCCGCCGCGAGAAGATCCGTCGGTCAGACCGCGGCAGCGGCACCTGACCTGCGAGAATGGGCGGTGGGTCGGGCCCACATCACCGGAGGATCCCACGTCTCGGTTTCTGCGCCTCGCCCGGCAGCCGCCGCTCTGGTCCCTGACCCTGATCGCGGCTCCCGCACACGCCGCAACACCACCACCTTCCTGCCCTCCATCGCACTGTGTCCCATCCGGGTGTACGCCGCCCCGAACACGGCGTACACCCCGGTGCACCCGATAGGGCCAGAGTCGGCTGCTTCTGCGCCGTACAACCGACATGTGAGCTGCGGAAATGCTTCGCGGGTCCTTGGGTGATACACCGTATCCGGCCCTCCTGCCATGTTCTCCCATCCGGCCGGCAGGTGGTGAAACTGTGTGTGCCGACACCGCTGCCTACATTCGGGGGTGTCGACTGCCTGTCGCTCACGAGAAGATGAAGCGAGGAAACGATGAAATACGCAGGTTCTACTGGTAACCCTGCATATTCGGTTGGTGCGTATGCGATCTATTCGAGTGACGGCTGTCAGGGACGAGTTTCATCTGCCAGCTGGCGCCTTGGGCGCAGGGCGTTTTGCGTGCGCTCGGACACCACCTGGAACGGTGCCAGCTCGTCCATATCCGCGTCATTCATGACCGATTCCACACCCGTGGTCGCGAGGTATCGGACGCCTACACGGTTCACGTACGGATACCAGCACGGACCGGTACTTCGATACACCACGCCCTCCGGAACGTCCTTCCAACTGCTCCAGGTGCCGTGATGCACGGTAGTCATTCCCGTCTCTCTCATCTGAGGTCCTTGGCGGCCTTTCTGGCCCACGGTTGCGCCGATTCAACGCCGCGGTGTCAATGGACATGCGAAAGTCCGTGTGGGTGGACATGAGAAGTGGTCCCCGCCGGTCGCGCGTGATATTCCGGGAACGACCCGCCGGAGCCAAGCGAATGGGTGTAGTTCGCGCCGAGGCGGATTCGCGGGCGAGGTGAAGAGATCGAAGATGGCGAGTTCACCGCGTTCGGCATCGGCGATCGCCAGGGTGACATCTGTGTTCCGCAGAATGAATCTGAGACATTTTCAGCATGCTTGCTTGTCGTAACCGTCCGGTGAACCGGTGCCGTCCCACGCGATAGCGGCGGCAATAGCGCGCAACCGTGCGGTGTGCATCGAACGAGGGTGACCGTTCTCGTCGTGACCGTGACCGAAGTAGCACCAACCGTGGTCGTAGATGACGTGTCCGCGCCGCCCCAGCACTACACGCCAGTTGTACGCCATACGCATTACGTCGACGCAATGCTCATCGTTCAAGTCTTTGACGTGGAATCCACCGTCGATCGGTGTCATCCCGTCGATAATGTCGTTCACGGTGTTCATGCTAAGCGCGGGACAATGCCGACGCGAACAGGACGAGTGGGTGATTAGTTCGGAATCTGCACTGTCCACATCGATTGGATCTGAGCTGATGGGGGACGTCTCGTGTCCGCGGCCCGGGCCGCGGACAGGATTGCTATCGAGGCTAGCGCTGCTCGCAACGCTATCTGAGTAGCCGGGTGCGGTCGGGCAGCAGGCGCAACTCCGACGAACACCTGTTGACTTCAGCGCTGTGTCAAGAGTGCTTCGATGAGCGCGGTGGCTGATGCGGTCTTCGCCGCGGTTTTCGTGGTCGCGTCGGCGGTGGCGGTGTGGCCGGCGAGGTGCACGGTGGCGGTGAATCGGGGTGCGTGCGCGGGCCCGTCGGTGCGGAACTCCCACTCGGGTAGGGCCTGATGGTTGTTCTGGGCGAGGCTCATCAACCAGGCGATGGGGTTGGACAGCGCCTTGGATTTCTTCGCCCCGTCCAGGTTGAACACGGCCGGACCGGTCGTATCGCGCGGCGGCGGTGAGATCGCCGGACCGGGATCCGCGGACGCGGGCGGGGTAGCAGGCTGCGGGTTCTGCGGTGCTGCAGGCCATTCGGGTTCCGGGGCGGGGTGGTCGGTGCCGGTCAACTGCGCGCGCAGTGCTGCCCAGAGGGCTGCCTGTTCGGCGGGCTTCTTCGCCGCGGCGGTGGTCCAGGGTCCGCGAATGCTGCGGTGGGTGGCGCGGGCGGCGAACAGTGGGTGGTGGTCGGCGCCGCTCTGCCGGGTCTCGAGGTCGGTGGGGGGTTGGTCGGGGTGGGTTTGCCGCCACACCGACACCAGGCTTGGGCCCATCTCCGGGTGTGCGGCGGCGAGGGTGTCGATGACGCGGAGTTGGATGGGGCGCCAGGTGGGGTCGGCGGCGTCGATCAGGACCGCGGCGTCCGGGGCGGTGAGCCGGTCGGCGTCGGCGCGGCGGGCGATTTCGGCGGCGATCTCGGCCCGAAGCGGTTCGGTGGCGGCGGTTTTGAGGACCTTGTGGAAGGTGCGACCGTCGAGGGCGGTGAGGTCGCGTGCCGCCTCTTGGGTCACGTGGCGGTGGTCGGCGTGTTTGAAGTGGTTCTTCTTCGCTTCCCGGGCCTGGCGGGTGCGCCGGTTCAGGTCGGCGCCGAGGGCGGCCAACTGATCGGGGGTGTAGGGGGTGGGGGTGTGGTCGAGGTGGGCGAGGATGATCCGCTGGTTGATCAGGTCGGCCACCCGGCGCAGCGGGGAGGTGACATGGCTGTAGGCGCTCAGCCGTAATCCGTAGTGGCCGTGGACGGTCGGGTCGTAGGTGGCGGCCCGCAGCGTGGACAGCAGCCGGCCGCGGAGTTTCGCGAATAGGTCCGGGTCACCGGCGGCGGCGGCGATCTCGGTCATCAGCTCGTCCGTGCTGCCGGCGACGGGGTTGGGGCGGTGGTTGCGGAACAGTATCGGTAGCCCCTGCTCGATGCACCAGAGGGCGACGGCCTCGTTGGTGGCGATCATCAGCTCTTGGACGATGACGTAGGCGACGGTCCGTAGTTCGGCGGCGATCGCCACGATGGCCCCGTCCTCGTTCGCGGCCCAGCCGCGGGTGAGGTCGTAGAACGCCAGCGCCCCGCCGTCGCGGCGGGCCCCCAGCAAGACTTGCGCGGCCGCATCCGCCGCAGCCAGTGGGGGGTGCAGCGGATGCGTGGGGTCGGTCAGGATGCCGGGCACCTGCGCGTGGTCGACCGCCGCGCACCGTCCCGACGGGATCTGTCCACGCCCGATGGCGGTGTCGACCAGTCGGCCGTCGGGGGTGAGGGTGCCGGTGACCTGAAGGCTGGTGCGTGCGGCGTCGGTGGTCAGGGTGGCGGCCTGTTCGGCGGTGTCGCCGAGCATTGGGACGGTGCGGCCGGGCAGGTACCGGGTCTCGGCCCGTAGGAACGCCTGTTCGTCGGCGACCGACCCCAGGCCGACGACGTCGGCGACGCCGGCGATATGAACTTCGATCGTCCATCCGCGGCCGCCGGCGAGCGGGGTGACGGCGAAGGCGTCGTCGCGGTCCCGTGCCGACGCGGAGTCGATCATCAGCAGCGTCGACAGGTCGGTCGTGGTCGGTGATGCCATGCTCGCTTGCCCCCTCGATTCACTACAGGTCTTCGACGATAACCGGCTCCGGACCCTGCGGGTCGCCGACACACGACGCGCGGGCCAACCCCCAGGCAGGTGGCGTTTCTCGTGCGAGGTCCCAAGGGACTGGTGTGCGGTCAGCATTGCGGGGGTGTCACCACCCCGGCCGACGATGTGGACGGTCTTGGCGGTGATTCTCGCGGGGCAGCACGAGCGGTCACGATGAGGACGCCGAGCCCGTCATCTGGCCGGACACGAGATGAATGCTCCGTCGTGGGATGTCCTGCTCGACGTTGACGTCTCCGAGCCCACGGACATGATCGTAGGAGGCCCCGTCCGCACACGGTCACACCCAGCCCCGCGGGCCTGCGATTACGTGGAGTGGCCCGGTGCGTCGGCACACAGCCGGGGCCGAAGAAGGGACGCGGTCCCCATCAAGGGGCGTTCCGGGGTGAACTGGAACTACACCTACGGCTATGTACCCACCGAAGGCGACCAGTCGGTGGACGCGTACGCCACGGGCAGCCGGGATGACGTGCGGCGGGCGTATCGGCGGGGTGTGCTCGCCGGCGACGAGTGGGCCCTGTTCGAGGGCACCCGCACCGCACGTCAGGCGCAGCGCGCTACAGCACGGCGGTGAGCGTGGCCGGAGGAGCGCTGCGCGAAACAGTTTCGGCAACTGGCGCACCTGGGCCACCACGGGCAGCTGCTGCACCCGGACAGTTGCCGGAGCACCCTCGACCTGCACGCGAATGATCGCCGTCGGGGCACCACGAGCGGCAACGGCGAGACGGGATCCGGTTTCCTATGGGCGTCCGCCGGTAACCGGCCGCCAACGACCCGTTGCCGAGTGGTGGGGTCGCGGCGGCGTGCAGCCACGCCCACGGTGGCCGGGGTGTGTGGACATCGCGCAGTGTCGGTGACGACCTCTACGCTGACGGTTGCACGATGGCAGGTGGTAGCGGCGAAGGACGCGGACTCTGTGTCCCCGGTCGTCGTGGACGGTTGCCACCGGTGTCGGATCAGTTGAGGACGGGAGATCGACATTCATTCGCACAGCCAGGAGTTTTATCTTGCGGAGATGACTCGTGCCACAGTGAAGGCTCGCACGCTGAACCGTGTGCAGTGGGGGTTCATTGCCGCCGCCGGTGCCTGTGCGGTGCTCTATCTCGTGTTTGCCGCGGGGTGGTGGTTTCTGGCGATGGTCTTCGCGGCGGTGTCGGTTGGCGTGGCGATTTTTCAACTCTGGGTGGTGCGAAAGGGGTTGAAGGCGTCCCGCGCGTTTCGTGCCGTCGGTTCGGACGGACCCGCAAAAACGTGAGGGCTGAAGTCGGCCTTGTCAGATGTGGTGAAGGAGATCGGGCAGGGATGAGGTGATGGTGGCGTGTGCTATCCACATCCTCCCCGGAGCGGGGTCGCCGGGTGTGCCAGGTCTTCGACCGCCGGGCGGCTGCAGGTGAATCCGATCCGGCCGAGAATGCGTGTGCATTCCCGGCCCGGCCCGGCGTGTGCAGAGCTTCGCGAGTTCGCCGTACGCGGCCTTGCCCGGCAATTCGGTGAGCTCGGATGCAAACGACTGCCAGACGGCCTTGGTCCCCACGTATGCGTCCGGGGAGCCGGAGCAGTACCAGTCCGGGTCGGCGCCCCCCCCTTCGCCCCAGCCGCGGCGGTCGCACTCGGTGATGGTGGTCCTGAGGACCTGTTCGCCGTCGGGCGTTCGACCCATTCCTGGGTGCGGCGGATCGGAAGCTGCCAGCACACATCGGGACGTCCCGGGTCGGCGCCCCGCTGGTTCCCCACCATGAGGAGATGCGGACGTACGGGCGCGGCGAGGGGGATCGGTCAGGTCGCGTCGCTGGGGTCGGGGCCGGTCACGGCCCGGGCGGTGGCGGCAACGGCGGGATCCGTGCCGGTGATCGTGCCGCGTGTCTTCCCGGAGAGAAGTTCGAGGACGTCGAGTGAGGGGCTGGCGACGGCAGCGGTTCCGAGGGTCGGACTGCCTTTCGTGCGCCAGCCGAGGCCGAGCAGCAGGTTGCGGATCTCGCGGGTCCATTCCTCGGCCGGGATGCCGCTCCCGCCGACGGCGAGTGCCAGCCAGCCCGCCTGTCGGTCGAACTCGGTTCTGCGCACCGGCAGTCGGGAGAGGATGTGTTGCCACAGCGCCAGTGGTTGGTTTCCGCTCCGGCGGGCGAGCGCGGTCGGCGCCAGTCGGCCCTTGCGCACACTCACCAGGCCAAGCGCTCGCGCGCTGTCGCGGAGCTGCGCGACCGGCCACGTGAGGTCTTCGCGGTTCGCCTTGCCGATCCACCACCCGGTGACGCCGGTCCGCTCGGCGAGCTGCTCGACCAGCGCCGGCGGATGGTAGCCGGCGCTGGTCAGCCGCACCCCGTCACCGATCAGGTCGAGGAGTACGGTGTACGGCTCGATCAGGCGGGCGGCGTCTGCCTCGGTCACCTCGACCGCGGTGTGTGACGCCGACCGTTCCAGCAGCTGCGTGAGTGCCCGGTTGCCGCCCCGCTCCAGTTGCTCGCGCAGCGCGGCCAGTTCACCGGCCACGGGGAGCGGCGCGGCCACCGCCGCCGCGAGGGCGGTGTTGGCCTCGTCGACGTCGAACTG
Source organism: Rhodococcus sp. NPDC057014 (assembly GCF_042673295.1). Taxonomy (NCBI): domain Bacteria; kingdom Bacillati; phylum Actinomycetota; class Actinomycetes; order Mycobacteriales; family Nocardiaceae; genus Rhodococcus; species Rhodococcus sp. NPDC057014. The sequence continues at coordinate 4,720 of NZ_JBHUSF010000079.1, read as the reverse complement.
GTCGGGGTGCCAGTCGAGCGGTAGCCAGTCGCGGGCGTGGCCGGCGTCCTCGAACGGGGGCGGGACGGACGACGGGTCGCATCCGCCGCGCACCCATGCCGCCAGCTCCGTGTAACCCCAGATCCCACCGCAATCCTCGGGCGGGCAGGCCATCCGACCGCCGGTGCACCGCATCTCGGCGGGCGGCTGGTCGAGGACCGCTTCCACCGCGAGCACGTGGTCCCAGTCGTCACCGAAGTCGTACTGGTACCAGAGGCGGTCAGCGGTGCCGGTCAGCACCTGATCGAGCCGGACGCCGTTTTCGAGCACGCCGTCCTCGCCCTCCTCGACGTCGAACGGTGTGACGAAGTACGGCGACCGGGGATCGCTGCCCGTGCGGAACCGGTGCAGGTGGCCGTCGAGCCACCCCATCGCGGCCTGGATCACCACGTGCAGCCGGTCGAGGGCGAGGTCGCCGGGCAGCTCGAGCCGCCGCCACACCGGCGGTTTGGCGCCGGCCAGGTCGAGCCGGACCCGAAAGCCGCGGATGCGGGTCGGGGCAGCACCGACCATGGGCTCGGGGATTTGCAGCGCATTCTCGATCAACGCCATCGAACGATCCGCCCCGATCGCGCCCAAGAACGACTGTTGCTGCTGCGGGGACAACTCGGCCATGAGCTGCTCGGCGAGCCGTCGTACGTCGTCTGAGGTCGGCACGACACCAGTCAACCATCGACGAGAACCGGCATGCCCCGCCGCTCCACGAACCAGCACCCGCCGCCGCGATACTCGGTGTGCAGGCTCGTCCTGTCCCGATCGGCACCGCGCCGATCCAGGACTCGAGCAGGCACGTCTTCCGCACCCTGCGGTGAGGAATCTGAAGTGGCAGGTCGGGCTTCGTTGAAGCTGCTGCGGGGCCGGACTTCGCCAGTGGATGTTGCTTGATTTCGCGTGAGTATCCGTGGTGGAGAATTCCCACGGCGAGACGGGTGACCAGTCGGTGGCGCCGATATGCTGGATGCCGCCGAACGGTATCCACGGACCTTCACCTGGCCCGACATGTGCGGATGTGTGTAGACGCGGGAGCCTGTCGATCGGTGAAGCAGAATGGGGTGCCATGGACGATGCGGAGTTGGTCGAGCAGGTGCGGCGGCGATGGGAGCAGGGTGTCCCGCCGAAGGTGATCGCACGTGCGCTGGGTGTGCGGCCGTCGGTGGTGACGCCGGTGGTGCGACGAATCGCCGCCGAGGCCGACGTGTCCCGAGGCTTGGGGCGGGTGCTGGGGTGCTGGGTCAATTGTGGCTGGAGTGTCGGGCTGGGCCTCGACGGGCATCCGGAGTGGGCGGAACTGGACGCTCCCGCCGGTGAGGCCGAAGGCTTCGCGCAGGTGCTGGTGGCACGAGAGGGACGGCGTGGTCGGGCGACGCTGCGAGGCTACCTGGCCGATGTGCACTGCCTGGGGGTGAAGAACGCCCGTGATCCCGAAACCATGGATGCGGGCAGGATCCCCACCGCTATCCGCACGTACTACGCGGCGTTCGACCGTCCGGCGGTGGAGATTCCGATCGAACTCGGCCGCGAACTGATCCTGGGGGCGGCGGCGTATGCGCGCGGACTCGGTTTCGAGCCCGCCAGCGCCTTCGATGAGGATGCCGCCGCGTTTCTGGGTGAGTGGGACGGGCCGGGTCGGATCGAGTTCGGTAGGGACGGTCAGCCGTTCTACCTCAACGGGCCCTACGACAATCCGGCTGCAGTCATTCGGACTCTCGAGCGGTCCGTGGGTGCGGGGAACTTCCACGTCTCGGTGGCCGCGGGACCGATGTGACCGCCACGAACACATCCGATGTCGAGGGGAACGCCCGACTCCATGGGCCGTAGGCCGAGCCACAGCACACGCCGGCACGAAACCGGCAAGCACCACGACCAACCGACATCACAGGCGGACGGCATCGGTGTTCGATCGGATCGTGGTGGACGAGCGGGTCGATGTTCGTGGTCGGCTACGCCGCGGGCGGTGTCCCCTACGGTTGTTTCGAGGACGAGCCGGACGGCGACGCATTCGACGTTGCGACCGGATCCGTTCGGCTGGCCTGGCACGCGGCCCCGGCCGGACGGCCGATCCGGCCCGGCCCGGTCGACTCGACCCTGGTCCTCCATGTGTGCTATCGATCGCCGGCACCCACTTTTCGAGTGTGGCGGTGCCGAACGTGCATGCCGAGAACGGATTCGGTTGTGGTGGCGTGTCTCTCGGACCTGACTCCAGATCCAAACCGGTCGCGAATGGCTACTACGGGGCAGTCGGCCCACCGCGTGTCGAGCTGATCGTCAACGCACTGGCCGAGCATGCCGATCTGCCAGAGGCAACGCGGAATCTCGGAACGGTGGCGGATTCGCCACGTCACCGCCAACCGTTCTAGATATGTGCGCGGTCGGCTATCGGTGTCTGGCGCGCTGTCTGCGTTTGCGGGCTGTGTCCGGGCGGCTCCGCGGCCCGCTTGTCATCCTCGGGGGATAGTACGAACGTGGTTGTCGGTGACGGTGGAGCTGCTCGGCGGATGTCACCGGCGGCGGGGACGTTCATCTCGTCGAACAGGATTGGTGCACCTGTCATCGACGAGCACCGGATCCGAAGGTGGTGGGGAAGGGGCTGGGTCCGAGCGTGAGGGTGACCGAGGTGGGGTGGAGTCCGACGTGCGGCCAGCTGGTGGTGATGGTCAGTGACCTGGTGGTTGGGTAGGTGCCGATCCAGTACTGCGGTGTGGTTCGATACGGCCCGGATCCGTCCTGCCCGGAATCGGGTGTCGGGTGGAACGGGTCGGCGAACCCGGCGAGGTCGTCGGCGCCGAGGTGCACGGCCAGGTAGGACCATTGCGCCGACCAGTCCCCGGGGTCGGTCAGGGGCCGGGTTTCGTAGCGCGCGAAGTCGGCGCGGACACCGGTGACGCACAGCGTGAACCGCAGCCCCAGCCCGGACGCGAACGCGGTCGCCGCCGACAGCTCGAGGGCGAGGTCCTTTTCTGCCGCGATCGGCATGCCCTTGTGCACGACGATCCCTCCGGTGGTGGGCGGCGCGAGGGCCGGCCAACGATGGCGGCGCATGCTTCATCGTCGCATCACCCGGCCCCGCGATGCCTGTGAATCTCCTGAGAGTCCCACTCCCAGAAAGTAATTTGAGGCCACAACCTCGCAGGCCGGTAACCGAGATGAGGGTGCGCGCCCACCACAAGCGTGCTGCCGCCCGGGGAGCGTATCTGTCCGTTCGGGTAGCGGGCGGGGCATGCCGGCCGGATCAGAGGGCGGCGGTGACCAGACCGGCGACGCCGGCGACCGCGACGAGCGCGAAAAGGGCCAGCGGAAACAATCCGAGTCCGGTGCACGCCAGGGTCGTCAGCAAGGCCAGGCCGACGATCACGGCGATACCCGATTCCCAGGACTCGAGCAGCGCCATATCGGTCGGCGCAGCCTCGTCGCGGCCAGTGGCGGGCTGGGTGGTGTGCAAATGCGGGCCGGGGATGGCGGTCACGGGGTGCGGATCCTTTCTGGGCGTTGCTGGTTCGTGCGGGTCCCGGTATCGGGTGCAGAAAATTTAGCACTCTCTATGGTGGAGTGCTAATGCAATATTGCCGTCGGCATGTTGCGGTGGACGCCGTGGTCGACTGCACACGGTGGGAGGCACCTCGGGTCGACCGCGGACAACGGACCGTCCCCCCGGGGGCGGACGGTCCAACCGTCGGCGGACCGGTTGCACGCAGCCTCTGCAGTCCTGCGCGTCCGGAGGTTCGTGCATCGGTAGTTGCACCGACGGTGCGGCGGAGTGCGCTGGGCGTGCAGTCTCATATCTGCCGGCGTCGCCGACGACGGCACTGATCGGCGGTGGCGAACCGCGGGCCGGCGAGCGGTGACGGATCCGTAACTTCTGCCCTCGTCGGGGGCTTTCGTGAGAGTTCACGGGAACGGGCCCGCTGCGGGGGACGTGTCATCGGCCCAGGTGGGCGTAGTGCGCCACTCGTGCGCGACGCGCTGAGTCTTCGCCCTTCATTGAGCCAAGACGCTCGGGCTTGCGAGGGGGTCGAGGAGTGGATCGCTACCCAACCCTAAAGAAGCTAAAAAGCTAAAAGGAACTAAAGGAACTGGTAGCGTCGTCCTTCACGAGGAATCCGTTCACCCCGTCGTTCGGGGCGTCGCCGCCGTCTCTGGTGGGTCGCGCCGATCTCATCGAGGACTTCGGCGACGCCCTCGACGACGGTCCCGGTGCTCCCGGGCGTGCGACGATCTACACCGGGGCCCGTGGGGTCGGGAAGACCGTCATGCTCAACGAGGCGGAGGCGCAGGCCCGCAGCCGTGGCTGGCTCGTCATCTCCGAGACCGCCACACCCGGGTTGCTCGACCGACTCACCGGAGAACACCTACCCCGGCTGCTGCGCGAGCACGGTCAGCCCGGCGGAACGAAGCGGCGCCTGTCGGGGATCACCGCCGCCGGGATCGGGGGCGTCAACTGGACCACCACCGACTCGCCGGCGCCGGCGGTGAGCCTGCGTCACCAGATCGAGGAACTCACCGCCGCCCTGGCCGCACACGAGACCGGCCTGTTGATCACCGTCGACGAGATCCACCGCAAACTCGGCGACGACCTGCGGGCGCTCGGTGCGATCGTCCAGCACGCCTTCCGCGAAGAGCGGGAACTGGCCTTCGCCGCCGCCGGTCTGCCCGCCTCGATCAGCGATCTCCTGGGCGACGACGT
>NZ_JBHUSF010000078.1:0-31771 GCF_042673295.1 Rhodococcus sp. NPDC057014 | reverse complement strand
GCGTCGACGGTGGCTCGCAGTACCAGGGTGCCCGCGAACATGCCGATGATGTCGTCGAGTTCGGCCCGGCCGCGGCCCGCGACGGCGGTGCCGACGGCGATGTCGGCGGTGGTGCTGAGGCGCCCCAGCAGGACGCTGAGCGCGGCGTGGGCGACCATGAAGATGCTGGCGCCGTGCGCCCGTGCCAGCTCGGCCAGGGCCCGGTGCGTGGCGGCGTCCAGGGTGAACCGGGTCGCCGCACCCCGATGCGACGGCACCGCGGGCCTGCCCCGGTCGCCGGGCAGGTACAGCTGGTCCGGGACACCGGCGAGCGTGCGGGTCCAGTAGTCCAGTTGGGCGGCGGCGAGGCTGCCCGGCTCGGACTCGGAGCCGACGACCTCCCGCTGCCACAGCGCGTAATCGGCGTACTGCACCGGCAGCGGCGCCCAGGCGGGCGGGTGGCCTGCGGCACGGCTCGCGTAGGCGATCATCACGTCGCGGATCAGCGGTTCCATGGAGACGCCGTCGGCGGAGATGTGGTGGACGACGAGCGCGAGCACGTGCTCGATGTCGCCGAGCGAATACACCTTCACCCGCAGCGGCACGGCCTGGGACACGTCGAAGCCGGCCAGGAGGAATTCCTGGAGGTCGGCGCGCAACCCGTCCTCGCTCACGTGGACCGGTGCGATGTCGGGGGTGAAGTCTCCGGGCTCGAGGATCACCTGGTGCGGGCCACCCCGCGAATCGGGAAAGACGGTCCGCAGCGATTCGTGCCGGGCGATCAGGTCACCGATCGCCGCGGCCAGCGCCGCCGTGTCCAGCAGGCCGGTCAGCCGGACCGCGGCGGGCATGTTGTAGGCGGGCGAGGACGTTTCGAACTGGTTGAGGAACCACATCCGCTGCTGCGCGAGCGACAGCGGGATCCGGTCGGGGCGCGGCGGCGGCACCAGCGCTGGTCCGGCGGAAGCGCCGTCGCCGAGCCCGGACATCCGCGGCGCCAGCGACTCCGCCAACGCGAGGACGGTGGGGGCTTCGAACAGGTCACGCACCGTGACCCGGATGTCGAGCATGGCGCCGACCCGGGCGGTCACCCGGGTCGCGGAGAGCGAGTTGCCGCCTGCATCGAAGAAATCCGTGTCGAGGCCGATGTCCGTGCCGCCCAGCACGTCGGTGAACGCATCCGCGATCGACCGCTCCAGGTGGTTCCGCGGCGCCCGGTACACGATCTCCTTGGCTGCCGCGCCGAAGTCGGGCGCGGGCAGGGCGGCCCGGTCGAGTTTGCCGTTCGGGGTCAGCGGAATCGTGTCCAGAAACACGAGCGCCGACGGAATCATGTACCCCGGCAATGCCTGACGCAGGAACGCGAGCAGAGCCGCCGGATCACGGTCGGCGCCCGCAACGACCAGCACGTGCGATGCCAGTCGTGTTTCCGAGGGCGACTCGTAGCCCAGGGTGGCAGCGAATTCGACATCGGGATGTGCGCCCAAGGCGGCATCGATCTCGCCGAGTTCGATACGAAGTCCACGAACCTTGACCTGATGGTCGGAGCGGCCGAGGTATTCGATCGCATGCCCGGGAAGGGTGCCGTCGGTCATACTGCCGGTAACGCCGGAATGTACTGCGCGCCAGCGCACTAGGTCACCGGTGCGGTACATCCGGGCACCGGCGGCCTCGAACGGACTCGCCACGAATCGGTCTGCCGTGAGCGCGGCACGGTCGTGGTATCCGCGTGCCAGAGCCGGTCCCAGCAGGTACAGCTCTCCCACGACACCGACCGGCACGGGCCGCAACCTCGAATCGAGAACCACGGCGGCGACCCCGGGCAGCGGCCCGCCGATGGTGATGTCCCGGCCCTGGCCGAGTACCGAGGTGAACGTGGCGCCCACCGTCACTTCGGTGGGACCGTACCCGTTGACGAGGTCGAGTCGGTCGGCCCATCGCGCCACCGTCTCCGGCGGGCAGGCGTCGCCGCCGACGACGATCGAGCGCAGATCGTCCAGTCCCTCCGGATCGACGGACGCCAGTGCGGCATTCGTGATGGTCATGTGCGTTACGCGTTCGGACTGCAACACCTCGTGTAGCTCGACGCCGCCGTACACACCGGGCGGACAGACCACCAGCGCGGCCCCGGACGTGTGGGCCAGAAGCAGTTCGAGGACGGATAGGTCGAACGTCGGGGCCGCGAGGTGCGCGACCCGGGACTTCTCGGTGGCCCGCACTGCGGCGGTATACGCGCCGGCGAGATTCGCGAGACCGCGGTGGGACACCACCACGCCCTTGGGCAGTCCCGTCGAACCCGACGTGTAGATGAGATAAGCGGGATGATCGACATGTAGAGCGCAGGTGCGATCCGCATCCCCGATCGGCGCCGTGCTCGCCGAGGACAATTCGCGGCGCACCTCCGGGTCGTCGAGTACGAGCCAGTCGGTCACCCCCGGGAGGTGTTCGGCGAACTCCGCACCGGTGACACCGACGATCACTCCCGAATCCCGCAGAATGTGCGCGATGCGGTCCACCGGATGCCCGGGGTCGATCGGAACATAGGCCGCACCGGTCTTGGCAACGGCCCACACGCACAGCACGGATTCGACAGAGCGCGGCAAGGCGATCGCGACGTAGGTTTCCGGGCCGACACCCATTCCGACGAGTGCACGTGCCAGCTGCGTCGATCGCCGGTCCAGCTCACGGTAATCGATCGAGACACCGTCGAAGACGACCGCAGTCGAGCCCGGATACCGTTCCGCCGTCGCGACGAGCAGCTCGGGCAGGGTGGCATTCGCGAGCAGCGGCCCGCCCCACACCGGGGCGAGGGACTGTTGCTCGGCCGCACCCAGGATGGCGATATCGCCGACGGCGATATCGTCGCCGGTAGCGACCGCCTCGAGGATCCGCAGGAATCGCTCCGCGAATCCCGCGACAGTGGCCCGTTCGAAGAGTTCCGACGCGAAGGTGAAGGCACCGGAGATCCCGTGGTGGTCTCCGGCGTCGTCCACGATCTCGGCGAGCCCCAGATCCAGATCGAACTTCGCGATGTGGGGATCGAAGTCGACGGCCTCCACCACCAACTGCGGCAGTTCCAGCGTCACCGGTCGCAGGTTCTGGAAGGCGAACATCACCTGAAACAGCGGGTGCCGATCGGACGACCGGGTGGGACGCAGGATCTCGACGAGCCTGTCGAAGGGTACCTCCGTGTCCTGGAACGCCGTGAGATCGACATCGCGCACCTGTTCCAGGAGTGCGTCGACACGCTCGCCGGGGTGAATCCGTGTGCGCAAGGCCAGGGTGTTCACGAACATTCCGACGAGCGGATCGAGCCCCTCGTCGCCACGGCCGGCGACGGGTGTGCCGATCACGATGTCGGTACTGCCGCTGAGCCTGTGCAAGAGCGTCGCGAACGCGGCATGAACAACCATGAACAGCGTGGTGCCGCTCTTCTGGGCGCGCTCGACCAGCCCCCGGTGGGTGCCGGCATCGATCTCGAAGTCCACGCGTTCGCCGCGGTGCGACGCTACCGCGGGGCGAGGGTGGTCCGTAGGCAGATCGAGCGCCTCGGGCGCACCGTCCAGAGCCGCACGCCAACGCTCGATCTGCTTGGCGGACAGACTGTCCGGATCGTCCTCGGCGCCGAGCAGTTCCCGCTGCCACACACTGTAGTCGGCGTATTGGACGGGCAGCGACTTCCAGGACGGCGCCAGCCCTTCCGCTCGGGATGCATATGCGGCCATCACGTCGGCCGCGAGCGGACCGAACGACCATCCGTCTGCGGCGATGTGGTGCGCGACGAGCAGCAGCACGTGTTCCGAACGGTTCTCCCGGAACAGGTGGATTCGGAACGGGATCTCCCGGGTCACATCGAATCCGGCGACGGCGTACTCGGCGATCCGGAGCATCAACTGGTCCGGCGCGGTTCGGATCGGCGTGAGATCGAATCCTACCTCGGCGGCAGGCCGGATCTCCTGGTGCGCACCGTCCGCAGAACCTGGGTACACGGTCCGCAACGACTCGTGACGTTCCAGAACGTCACCGAGCGCTGCACGCAGGGCCGGGACGTCGATCCTGCCCGACATCCGCAGGGCCAGCGGGATGTTGTACGCAGACGACGAAGGATCGTATTGGTTGAGGAACCAGATCCGCTGCTGCGCCAGCGACAACGGGATCCGTCCGGGATGTTCGCGGCGCGTCAGCGCGGGCCGGTCCGAGGACCCGTCCGCCCGCGACGTGGCCATTGCGGAGACGAGTTGACGCACGGTGGGGTTGTCGAACAGCGTGCGAACGGAGACACGGGTGCCGAACGCCGAACCGACCCGGGACACCACCTGGGTGGCGGACAACGAGTTGCCGCCGAGAGCGAAGAAGTTGTCGTCCACACCGATGCGTGATTCGCCCAGCACATCCGCGAACGCTGCCGCGACTGCGCGCTCGTCCGCCGTGTCGGGTGCGGTGAATCGGGTATGGCTCACGAACACGGGCTCGGGGAGGGCGCGGCGGTCGAGCTTGCCCGCCGGTGTCAGCGGGATCGAGTCGAGAACCATGATCGAACCGGGCACCATGTGCGCCGGCAACGCCCCGCCGACGAACGCTGTCAGGTCGTCGACTTCGACGACGCTCCCCGGCGCAGCGCACACATAGGTGACCAGTGCTGTGACGCCGGATTCGGTCTCGTGCGCGACGGTCGCGGCAAATCCGACCGCAGAATGCGCTCGGAACACGGAATCGATCTCACCGAGTTCCACACGGAATCCACGAATCTTCACCTGGAAGTCGCTGCGCCCGAAGTATTCGATGACGTATGTCCCAGTGCGGGACTCGACCCACCGGACGACGTCGCCGGTACGGTACATCCGCCGACCGGGTGCACCGTGGGGGTTCGCGACGAAACGCTCCGCGGTGAGACCGAGTCGCTGGTGGTAGCCACGGGCAAGCGCCGGCCCCGATACGTACAGCTCCCCCGGCACACCGGGGGGCACGGGATGCAGCCGCGCATCGAGAACGAGAGCCTCGACGCCGCGCACAGGAGCGCCGATGGTCATCCGCTCGCCGAGCATCAGCGGTCCGCTCTGCGTCACCATCATCGAGGACTCGGTCGGCCCGTATCCGTTGAACAGTGCCCGTCCCGGTACCCAGCGCTCGGCGAGGTCGGCACCCCAGGCCTCTCCGCCGACGACGATGACGGCGAGTGCGTCGAGTCCCGTGGGGTCGACGGACGCCAACGCGGCCGGTGTGATGAAGGCGTGTGTGACTCTCTGCTCGCCCAGGAGTTCGGCGAGCTCCGTACCGCCGTACACCGAGTGAGGAACGACAACCATCGTCGCACCCCCGCAGAAGGCCATCAGATACTCGAACACGGAGGCATCGAAACTGGGTGAGGCGAAGTGCAGGACACGGGCGTCGGCGGTGAGCTCGTATTCGTCGGCCAGCTCGGTCAGAAGGTTCGCGAGCCCCGAGTGGGTGACGGCGACGCCCTTGGGCAGTCCGGTGGATCCGGACGTGTAAATGAGGTAGGCGAGTTGGTCCGTGTGCATCCGCCCGAGGCGATCGGCCGCTGTCACCGCGGCCGAGGACTGGGCCGCCACCAGCGCAGTGTGGTGGGGATCGTCCATCACGAGCCACTGTGTCGAGTCGGGTAGTCCGCCTCGGAACTCGATCGTCGTCAGGCCGAGCGCCGCCCCCGAATCGCCGAGCATGTGTGCGATCCGTTCGGCCGGGTAGTTCGGATCCACCGGCACGAACGCGGCACCGGTCTTGGCAACGGCCCAGACGGCGAGCACCGATTCGATCGACCGGGCGAGTGCGACGGCTACGAATGTCTCGGGGCCCGCTCCGGCCTCGATCAGTTGGCGCGCCCAGAGGTTGGATCGCCGGTCCAGTTCTCCGTAGGTCATCGAACGGTCGCCGAAGACGAGCGCGGTCGCGGACGGGTCGGCCGCCGACGCGGCGAGAACTTCGGGCAGCAGTCGAGTGGGTCGACTCGCAGGCCCGCGAACCGGTGCCAGGCGGGCGCTCTCGGTATCGTCGAGGAGATTCACGTCGCCGACCACCGTGGTCGGGTCGGCAATCACCGTTTCGAGGATTCGCACGAGCTGCACCGCGTACCGGCGCACTGTAGCGTGATCGAACAAGTCTGCGGCGTAGGTGAACTCGGCGCGAATACCCGACGGAACGCCCGCGGGATCGATGTCCTCGCCCAATGTCAGCTGCAGGTCGAACTTCGCGACACGCGCGTCGATGTCCTCGACACGCACCCGGAGTCCGGGGAGCTCGATGTCGCCGATTGCCGTCGGCTGCATCGACAGCGCAGTCTGGACGACCGGGTGATGCGCGGACGTCCGCACGGGGTCGAGAACGTCGACGAGACGCTCGAAGGGGAGGTCCGCGTGGCCGAATGCCCCGATGTCGCCGTCGCGTACCCGCGTCAGCAACTCCGCGAACGTCTCGGTGCTCTCGATGCGCGTGCGGAGCACGAGCGTATTGACGAACATTCCGACCAGGTTGTCGAGAGCGCGTTCGCCACGGCCCGCGATCGGAGCGCCGACGGCGATATCGTCCGACGCGGACAGGCGGGCCAACAGAAGCGCGAAGGCGGCGTGCGCCACCATGAAGACCGTGGCTCCGTGTTCACGCGCCAACCGCTCGATGCCGCGGTGGATCTCGGGGGTGACGGTGAAGCCCACCGATCCGCCGGCGTAGGACTGCTCGGTCCGGCGCGGGCGGTCGAAGGGGAGTTTCAGCTCGTCCGGGAGACCGTCGAGCGTCCGCGTCCAGTACTCGAGTTGGCGTCGGGCGAGGGACTCCGGCTCGTCCTCGCTGCCGAGAACCGCCCTGTGCCACACACTGTAGTCGGCATACTGGACCGCGAGCGGAATCCACTCCGGACTTCGGGACTCTGCTCGGGCCGCGTACGCGGTCATGACATCCCCGCCGAGAGGTCCGAACGACCAACCGTCGGCGGCGATGTGATGCAGCGTGATCGCCAGAACGTGTTCGCCGGGACCGGTACGGAACAGTGTTGCCCGTACCGGCAAGTCCTCGGACACGTCGAACCCGCGCGAGGAGAACGCGATCATCCTGGAATCGAGCTCGCCTTCCGGCACGTCCACGACCTCGAGGGGCATCGAGAGATCTGCCGCGGCCACGACGACCTGAGCGGGTCCGTCCTCCGTGTCGGGGAAAACCGTACGAAGCGCCTCGTGGCGTCCGACTACGTCGTCGAGTGCCTGAGACAGCGCTGCCACATCGAGAGCACCGGACATGCGGATCGCGAGCGGCAGGTTGTACGCGGGCGAGGCCGGGTCGAACTGGTTGATGAACCACATCCGCTGCTGCGCCGGTGACAGCGGTATCCGGGCCGGTCTCTGCATCCCGGACAGCACCGGGCGCGCGCCTCCTGCAGCCGTGGGCTCGGCGAGACGGAGCGCCAATTCCGCGACGGTGGGCGCGGTGAACACATCGCGCACGGACAGTCCGATGCCCGACAACTCACCGAGCCGCGCCGCCACTCGGGTGACGGAGAGCGAGTTGCCGCCGAGATCGAAGAAGTTGTCGTGCGCGCCGATCCGGCCCGAAGACCCGAGCACGTCGGCGAACACTGCCGCGACGGTGCGCTCGGCCTCGTTTCGAGGTGCGATGTACTCCGTTGCGCTCCCGTGGAATTCGGGAGCGGGCAACGTTTGACGATCGAGTTTTCCGCTGGTGTTCAGCGGGAACTCGTCGAGCACGGTGATCGCGGACGGCACCATGTACGACGGTAGGGATTCCGACGCCTGCCGGCGAAGCTCCGCAACGTCCACGTCGCCGGGTGTGCCGACGACATACGCGACCAGATGATCGCCGACGGTGGTGTCCGAGTACACCGACACGACGGCGCCGGTGACCGCCGGGTGGGACCGGAGCACTGTCTCGATCTCGCCGAGTTCGATGCGCTGACCACGGAACTTCACCTGGAAGTCGGTACGTCCGATGTAGACGAGCGCTCCCGCCGACGTCCATCGCACGAGGTCTCCGGTGCGGTACATGCGCTCACCCGTGCGTCCGAACGGGTTCGCGACGAATCGATCGGACGTGAGATCGACGCGGCCGAGGTATCCGCGTGCGAGCTGGGCACCGCCCAGGTAGAGCTCTCCCGGAACGCCGACGGGAACCGGGTGCAGCCGGGAATCGAGCACGTAGGCCTGTGTGTTCCATTCCGGCACACCGATCGGCACGTTCGTGGTGTCGGCGTCACCGGTCTCCCAGTACGTCACCGACACTGCGGCCTCGGTAGGCCCGTACAGGTTGTGCAGTCCGGCCGCGGAGAGTTCCCGGAAACGCAGGACAGTCGCGGGCGGCAGCGCTTCGCCGATGACGAACACGTGCCGCAGCGAACGGCACGACCCCTCCGCGGCGGCCGCGACGAACACGTCGAGCATGGACGGCACGAAATCGGTGACCGTCACCGCGTGCTCGTCGATGACCCGAGTCAGATAGGAAGGCTCTCGATGCCCGTCCGGGGTGGCCAGCACCATGGTGGCACCCACCTGCAGGGGCCAGAAGTAGCCCCACACCGACACGTCGAACGTGGTTGCGGTCTTCTGCAACCACACATCCCGATCGGTGAGTGCGTACTCCGACTGCATCCAGAGCAGTTGATTCACGATGGCCGCATGCGGTACCGCGACACCCTTGGGTTTGCCGGTGGAGCCGGAGGTGTAGATGACGTACGCGGGGTGTGCAGGGCGCAACGGTTCGATGCGCTCGGCGTCGGTCAACGGCACCGCAGCGACACCCGAGAGGTCGAGAGTGTCGAGGGCCGACACGGGGATCCGGTTCGGCAGGTCCGGCCGGTCGGCCGAGGTGGTCAGCACGCACACCGGCTGCGCCGACGCGAGCACGTAACTCGTTCGCTCCGCGGGGTGATCGGGATCGACCGGCACGTATGCACCACCGGCCTTGAGGACGGCATAGATTCCGACGACCAGTTCCAGCGACCGCCGCATCACCACGGCCACGCGGGTTTCGGGGGCCACACCCTGAGCGATCAGATGCCGGGCCAGCTGGTTCGCGCGCGCATCGAGGGCTGCGTACGTCAGCACGTCCCCGTCGAACTCGACAGCGACGGCATCGGGTGTACGCGCCGCCTGCGCCTCGAACAGCGTCAGCAGCGTCGACTCCGGCACGGGGTGGTCGGTGGCGTTCCAGTCGTGCATCATCCGCGCATACTCGCCCGGGATGAATCCGGTGACCTGGGCTACCGCGGCGGAGGGCTCTGCGATCAACGCACGGATCACCGAATCGAGCCGCGCCGCAATCAACTTCGCTTCGTCGCGCTCGAAGGTGTCCGGCAGGTAGGCCACCCCGAGCCGCAGGGTGTCGTCGACCTGGGCCATCAGGCTCAATGGGTAGTGGGTGACACTGTGCACCCGGACCGAATCCACGCGCATACCTGCGATGTCGGTCTGCGCCTGCAGCGCCGCCTGATCCATGGGGTACGACTCGAAGACGGTGAGCGTGTCGAACAGCACCCCGACCCCCGCCTCGGCCTGGATTTCCGTCAGGCCGAGATAGTGGTGATCGAGCAAATCGGCCTGCTCCCCCTGCACCCGCACCAGCAACGCGGCCACCGACTCGTCGGCGTCGATTCGTACCCGGACGGGGACGGTGTTGATGAAGAGCCCGACCATCGACTCGATCCCGGGGATGTGCGGGGGGCGCCCCGAGACGGTGGCGCCGAATACGACGTCGTCCCGACCGGTGAGTCGCCTGAGCAGCAGAGCCCACGCAGTCTGGATCACCGTGTTCGGCGTGACGCCGTGCTGTCGTGCGAAGGCCAGCAGCTCGGCGGTGTCCGCCGCGGAAAAGTGGACCGGAACTTCCTCCGGGTCCGCCGTCGCGCGGCCGCCGGTGCGGGCAGGCGCGAGCAGAGTCGGCTCGTCGAAACCTTCCAACGCGTGCGCCCACGCGGCCCGTGAGGCGGAGGGGTCTCGGCGCGCCAGCCAGTCGAGGTATTCGCGGTACGGCCGCACCGCAGGCAGCGCGGACTGATCGCCCGCGGTCGCGTAGAGCACCAGCAGGTCCTGGACGATCAGCGGGATGGACCATCCGTCGAGGAGGATGTGGTGGTTGGTCATCGCCAACTCGTATTGCTCGGCGCCCGTGCGCACGAGCAGCAAACGCAGCAGCGGCGCCTCGGCCAGGTCGAACGGCGCGGTCCGGTTCTCGGCGACCAGTGCCTCGAGTTCTCTTTCCCCGGAATCGCTCTCACGGCCCGAGAGGTCGACCACCGTCAGTGGGACCTCCACCCCACGGAGGGGGATCTGCACCGTGACGTCGCCGTCCTGCACGAACACCACCCGCAGGTTCGAATACCGGTCCAGGAGCGCAGCGGCAGCGGCCCGCATCCGATCCGCCGACACGTCGCCGAGCAGCGTCATCCGCAGCTGGGAATGGTAGACGTCGACACTGTGCTCGGCGGCCAACAGCGAATGGAAGTGGAAACCGGCCTGCAGCGGCGACAGCGCCCACACATCCTCGAGGGCCGGGTAGGTCCGTTCCCAGGTCTCGATCTGGGACTGGGTGAGCGCCACCGTGGCGATGTCCGACGGGGTCAGTCCCCCACCGGATCCGGCGACGACATGCTCGATCTGTGAGACGAGCGCCTGCTGCCACAGATCGACGAGTTCGCGAACGTCGTCGGCTGCGAGCAGTTCACCGGCGAACCGCACCGAAGCTCCGAGTCGCGGTCCGGCATCGGTATCCGTCACTCCGACATTGATCTCGATCGCTGCGGAAGCGCTCATGTCCTGATCGGTTTCACCCGAGAAGACGCGCGACGACGCGAGATCCGGCACCCAGCCGATCTCACACATCTCCGGGGGCAGATCGCCCATCCCGGTCTTTCCGAGGTAGTTGAAAACGACCTGGGGCGGGTCGAAGCCCGCGAGTACGGTGGCCGTCGCCGGATTGAGGTATCGCAGCAGTCCGTACCCGACGCCCCGATCGGGGACCGCCAGGAGTTGCTCTTTCACCGCCTTGATCGCGGCGCCGGCCGACGCGCCGCCGACGAGTGCGTCCGGTGTGTCCACCCCTTCCAGGGCGAGCCGCACCGGATAAACGCTGGTGAACCAGCCCACGGTACGAGACAGATCGGCGCCCGGCACGACCGACTCCTCGCGGCCGTGACCCTCGAGGGTGACGTACGCAGAAGCGGAGGACACCCCGCGCGCACGGCGCCACTCGGTGAGGGCCACCGCGAAGCCGGCAAGCAGGGAATCACCGATGGAGCACCCGAATGCCTCCGGAACGCGGGCCAGCAGCGTGCCCGTGATCGCGGTGGACAGCTCGACGTGCAGCTCCTGCGTGGTCGAGGTCCGGTCCCGCACCGGATCGAGAGCCCGGTCGCCGAGGAGCGGGTCCGGAGCGTCGACGACACCTCGCCAGTAGTCGAACTGCGCGAGGGTGGACGGCTGACGGGCAGCCTCCGACAACCCGTGCGACCAACGCCGCAACGAGGTACCGACCTCCGGCAGGTTCGGAGTGTGACCGGCTGCGACGGCACTTCCCGCCGCGACGAGGTCCGGCACGATGATTCGCCAGGACACACCGTCGACGACCAGGTGATGAGCAACCACGAGGAGCCGCCCGGGCCTGGTCGCACCACGGTCCAACCAGACGAACTGCGTGAGCACCGGGGTCTCGAAGTCGAACCGGTCGGCCGCGGCGGAGAGTTCGCGGTCGATCACCGCATCGAAGGCTGCGTCACCGACGTCGGGATTCACCGGCACCGTCGTGACCAGTCGATCGGCGTCGACGGCACCGGCGGGCAACACCGAGTGACGCACGACCGCACCGTCGCGAACCAGCCGGGACCGCAGCGCGTCGTGCCTGTCGAGCACCGCCTGCACCGTCGCCACGATGTCCGATCGCTCGATCCCGGTCGGCAGCGTGAGGAGCACGGACTGTGAATACCGGCCCACCGAACCCGAACGGTCGAGCAGCGATCGGACAACCGGGGTCAACTCGACGTTTCCTACGCCGCCACCCGCCAGTTCGGCGAGCGCGAGTCGATCCGCCGAAGCGGCGGTAGCCACTTCGGCGAGCGCGGCAATGCTCTTGCGCTCGAACACGTCCCGTGGGGTGAATACGATCCCCGCGGCCTTCGCTCGCGACACCAGCTGGATCGACACGATGCTGTCGCCGCCGAGAGCGAAGAACGAGTCGTTCACCCCCAGGTCGTCGACGCCGAGTGCCTCCCGGAACAGGGCCGCGAGTGTTTCCTCCATCGGAGTACGTGGCTCCACTCGATCGACCGCGACGTCAGCGACGGCCGGGGCAGGCAATGCCGCTCGATCCAGTTTGCCGCTCGCGTTGATCGGGAGGGCGTCGAGCGTGACGAACCCGTCCGGAACCATGTATTCGGGCAGCCGACTCTCGGCATACGCCGTCAGTGCCTCGATGTCGACCGTCGTGCCCGTGCGTGCGACGAGATAGGCCACCAGTTGTTCGCTCGCCGCTCCGGAATACACGGTCACGACCGCCTGGGCAACCGAGTCCGCCGACTCGAGTACCACCTCGATCTCACCGAGTTCGATCCGCAGTCCCCGCAGCTTCACCTGGAAATCGTTGCGGCCGAGGTATTCCAATTCGCCCCGGCCGGTCCAGCGAAGACGGTCACCGGTCCGGTACATCCGGGTGCCCGGCGCGTCGAAGGGGTTTGCCACGAACCGTTCGGCGGTGAGGTCGGGGCGTCCCGCGTATCCGCGAGACACCTGTGTGCCGGCCAGGTACAACTCACCGGTCACTCCGGCAGGAGTGGGGTGGAGTCGCGGGTCCAACACGTAGGCGCGGGTGTTCCACACCGGTGTGCCCACGGTGACGATGCCCGAGTTCGAGGTGTCCACCCATGAGGTGGTGGAAGTGGGTGCGACCTCCGCGGGACCGTACGCGTTGAGGACGGCAGCGTCGGAGACCGCTGCGAACCGCCGCGCCACAGTGACGGACAGTGCCTCGCCGCCGACGAACACGGTACGCAGCGACGAGAACCGGGACGGCGCGATCACGTCGGTGAAGACGGCGAGCATCGACGGGACGAAATGTATCGCCGTGATCTGCTCGGTCTCGATCAGTTCTGCGAGGTAGTCGGGATCCTTGTGTCCGTCCGGTTCCGCGATCACCACCCGTGCGCCCACAGCCAGGGGCCACAACAATTCCCAGAGTGATGCGTCGAACGACTGTGGTGTCTTGACGGCAACCCGATCGGTCTCGTCCAGCGCACCGAGGGACACCAGGAACTCGAAGTGGCTTCCGAGACCGGCGTGCGAGACGGCCACCCCCTTGGGCCGGCCGGTCGAACCCGAGGTGAAGATGACGTAGGCGAGGTTGTCGGCCAGAAGGGGCCGCAGCCGGTCGCGGTCCGTCACCGGGGCATCGTCGAACCGGTCGAGTTCGAGACCGTCCATCGGGAGAACCCGGACTCCGGAGTCCGACTCGAACTCGCCGCGGACCGCGGTCAGAACGAGCACGGGGTGGGCTGCCTCGATGACGTGGGCCACTCGCTCCGCCGGAAGGTCGACGTCGAGGGGCACGTACGCCGCACCACTGCGCAACACGGCGTGCAGGGCGATCAGAAATTCGATCGACCGGCGGGCCGCGACCGCGACGGTAGTGTCGGTTCCGGCGCCTTCGGCGATGAGTTTGCGGGCCAACCGGTTGACCCGCGCGTTGAATTCCCGGTACGTCACAGACACGTCGCGGTACACCACCGCCACCGCGTCAGGCGTCCGGGCCGCCTGCTCGTCGTAGCGGGCGAGGTAGGGCCGCTCGCTCACCTCCACGTCCGTGGCGTTCCATTCGCGCAGTACGCGAACCAGTTCCCGCTGATCCAGCACCGGCAGGTCCCCCACCGCCGTGCCCGGATCGGCCAGCGCCGTCGCCACGATCCGCGCGAAACGGTCGACGAACGACTCCACCGTGTCGCGGTCGAACAGATCGACCGCATACGTGAACGCACCGGTGAGACCGGACACGGTACCGCGCTCGTCTCGGATCTCCGTGAGCGTCACGTTCAGATCGAATTTCGCGATCTCCGGATTCATCTCGACGGCGCTCACCGTCAGACCCGGTAGTTCCAGCACTCCCGGTTCGAAGTTCTCGTATGACAGACCCACCTGGAAAAGCGGGTGACGGGCTGTGGACCGGGCGGGTTCGAGTACCTCCACGAGACGCTCGAACGGCAGATCGGCGTGCACGAACGCGGCGAGGTCGAACTCGCGGACCTGCGCGATCAGGTCCGCGAATGACAGGTCACCGGATACTCGCGCGCGCAGGGTGAGGGTGTTGACGAACATGCCGACGAGGTCCTGCAGAGAGGGTTCGCCGCGGCCGGCGACGGGAGTGCCCACGGTGACGTCCACCGCGTTCGACAGCCGTGAGAGCAGCACCGACAGCGCGGCGTGCCACACCATGAACGGCGTGGCAGCGGAGCGGGCCGCGAGGTCGGCGACGGCTGTCACCGTGGCGGCGTCGACCGAGAACGGGACCGTCGCACCAGAATTCGTCGGCACGGCCGGTCGGGGCCGATCGGCGGGCAACTCCAGCAGGTCGGGGATGCCGTCGAGCGCTGCGGACCAGAATTCGATCTGCTCGGCGGCCTGCGACCGACCGTCGGTCTCGTCGCCGAGAAACTCCGCCTGCCAATAGCTGTAGTCCGCGTACTGCACGTCCAACGGCACCCACGACGGTGCCCGGCCGGTCGTACGCGCCGTGTAGGCGAGCAGGATGTCACGGGCGAGCGGGGCCATCGACGATCCGTCGGCGGAGATGTGGTGCACCACCACGGCCAGCACGTACTCGTCCTCATCGACGGACGGTCGCAGCAATGCCGTGCGCAGCGGCACCGCCGCCGTGACGTCGAAGCCCTCGGTGGCGAGCTTCACGAGTCGCGCCGGCAGCTCGGCCTCGGTGATCGGCTGCACGTCGAGATCGAGGAACACCTCGTCGGCGCCGACGATCACCTGATGCGGGCCGTCGTTCGAGTCCGGATACAGGGTGCGCAGGGACTCGTGACGCTCGAGGACGTCGCGAATCGCCGAACGCAGGCCGTCGCCGTCGAGAAAGCCGGACAGCCGCAAAGCGAACGGCATGTTGTAGGCCGCGGATGCGGTATCGAACTGGTTGAGGAACCACATGCGACGCTGTGCCGGGGACAGCGGAATCCGTCCGGCACGCACGGCGGCGACCAGTGGGGCACGTGGTGCCGTCGGCACTGTTCCCTCGATACGCTCCGCGAGCGCCCCGACGGTGGGGACATCGAACAGGTCACGCAGGGCGAGCGATGCACCCAACTCGGCCCGAATACGCGAGGTGACCCGCGTGGCGACGAGCGAGTTACCGCCGACGTCGAAGAAGTTGTCCCGGAGGCCGATACGGTCGAGACCGAGGACTTCGGCGAAGATCACCGCGAGGTGGGCCTCGACGGGCGTGCGCGGGGCCACGTACTCCGTGGCGGAACCACCGAATTCGGGTGCGGGCAGCGCCCGACGATCGAGCTTTCCACTGGTATTGAGCGGGAATTCGTCGACGACCATCAGGGCCGCCGGAATCATGTACGCAGGCAGGGACGCGGCGATGCACTCGCGAAGTCGCGTGGTATCGAGGTCGTGTCCCGGCTCAGGCACCACGTACGCGACGAGATGATCGCCCGTGCCGGGATCGGAATGGACCAGCACGGCGGCGCTGGTGACCGACGGTTGCGCCCGCAGCACGAATTCGATCTCGCCGAGCTCGATGCGCTGGCCTCGGAACTTGACCTGGAAGTCGGTGCGCCCGATGTATTCGAGTGCACCCGACGACGTCCATCGCACGAGGTCGCCGGTGCGATACATGCGCACGCCGGCGGTAAACGGATTGGCCACGAACCGGTCCGTGGTGAGATCGACGCGGCCGAGGTATCCCCGGGCCAGCTGCTCGCCCGCCAGGTAGAGCTCACCGGCAACGCCGGGGGGAACCGGATGCAGACGCGAATCGAGAACGTACACCTGGGTGTTCCACTCGGGCACGCCGATCGGCACCGTGCCGGTGACCGTGGTCGCGGTGTCCCAGTACGTGACCGAGACTGCCGCCTCGGTGGGCCCGTACAGGTTGTGCAGTCCGGCATCGGACAGCGCCCGGAATCGCGTGACGGTCTCCGGGGGCAGCGCCTCGCCGATCACGAAGACGTTCCGCAGAGTGGCGCACGAGGTGGTCGGCACGGACGCGACGAAGGCGTCGAGCATCGAGGGCACGAAGTCCGTGACCGTGACACCCTGCTCGTCGATGACCCGAGCGAGGTACTCGGGGTCGCGGTGACCGTCCGGGGTGGCCAGCACCATCGTGGCGCCCGTGTGCAGCGGCCAGAAGTAACCCCACAGCGATACGTCGAAAGTGGTTGCGGTCTTCTGCAGTAGCACGTCCCGTTCGGTGAGCGCGTACTCCGACTGCATCCACAGGAGCTGATTGACGATCCCGCGGTGCGGCACCGACACCCCCTTGGGCCGGCCGGTGGAGCCCGAGGTGTAGATGACGTACGCGGGGTTGTCGGGGCGGAGCGGTGCCAGTCGGTCGGAGTCGGTGACGCGTTCGCCGGAACAGGAATCCAGCACGATCCGATCGATCTCGACGAACGACGAACCCGCGGGGAGTGCGCTGCGGTCGGCCGAGGTCGTGAGGACGCAGACGGGCTGTGCGGAGTCGAGCACATACCCGATCCGGTCCGTCGGGTGATCGGGATCGACCGGCACGTAGGCACCGCCGGCCTTGACGATCGCGTACATGCCCACCACCAGATCCGGTGAGCGCCGCATTGCCAGCCCGACACGGGTTTCGGGTCCCACCCCGCGGTCGATCAGATAGCGCGCCAGACTGTTCGCGCGGCAATCGAGTTGGGAATACGACAGCGTGACGTCGCCGAACACCACCGCCACCGCATCCGGGGTGCGAGCCACCTGCGCGTCGAACAGTTCGGGCAGACACATCGCAGGCACGTGGTGCCCGGTGTCGTTCCACGTGCCGAGAAGACGGTCGCGTTCGGCGGCGTGGAGCAGGGGCAGATCACCGACCGCCGTCGCGGAGGATGTCGCGACCGAGCGCAACAGGTTCACGAATCGCTCGGCCATCGACGCGACGGTCGACTCGTCGAACAGATCGGTGGCGTAATCGAAACCGGCCGCGAGACCATCCGGCGTGCCCGCTTCGACGAACCGTTCGGTGACGGTCAACTGGAGGTCGAATTTCGCAACGTGGACGTCGATTTCTGTCGCCGCGACCTCGAGGCCGGACAGCGCTACGGCGGTCGGCGCGGTGTTCTGAAACGAGAGCATGACCTGGAACAGCGGATGGTGCGCGGACGACCGGGTGGGGCTGAGCACCTCCACGAGGCGCTCGAAGGGGACGTCGCCGTGCTGGAATGCGGCGAGGTCGGCGTCGCGGACGCGGTCGAGAACCTCCTCGAACGTGTCGCCCGGCTCGGCGGTCGCGCGAAGCACCAGGGTGTTGACGAACATGCCGACGAGGTGGTCGAGCGCTTCCTCGCCGCGTCCGGCGACCGGGGTCCCGATGACGATGTCCGGTCCGGCGCCGAGCCGGTGGAACAGCACCACGAGGGCTGCGTGGGTGACCATGAACAGCGTGGTGCCGGTGCTCTGCGCCAGATCCGCAAGACCCCGGTGGACGTCCGCGGGGATCGTGAACTCGACGCGGCCACCTCGGTGCGACATCTCGGCGGGCCGGGTCCGGTCGGTGGGCAGTTCGATCACCTGGGGCGCTCCGGCGAGCACCGACCGCCAATGGTCGATCTGCCTGGCGGACAGGCTGTTCGGGTCGTCCTCCGACCCGAGGAGTTCACGCTGCCAGAGGCTGTAATCGGCGTACTGCACCGGGAGGGGCGCCCAGGCGGGCGCGTGACCGGCCGCACGTGCCGCGTACGCGAGCATCACGTCGGAAGCCAGCGGCGTCATGGACCAGCCGTCGGCGGCGATGTGATGAACCACGAGGACGAGAACGTGCCGGTCGGGCGCCTCCCGGAACAGCCCGGCGCGTAGCGGCGTGTCGGTGGTGAGGTCGAATCCGGCACCGCCGAGGGCCGTCACCGCGGCGGTGAGTGACTCCGCGTCGACGTCGATCGGATCCGTCTCGGCCAGCACGCTCAGAACGGGCACGACCAACTGGTGGGGACCGTCCGCAGTGTCGGGGAAGATGGTGCGCAGCGCCTCG
Organism: Rhodococcus sp. NPDC057014; assembly: GCF_042673295.1. Lineage (NCBI taxonomy): Bacteria > Bacillati > Actinomycetota > Actinomycetes > Mycobacteriales > Nocardiaceae > Rhodococcus > Rhodococcus sp. NPDC057014. The sequence goes on along the minus strand of NZ_JBHUSF010000078.1, from coordinate 13,573 downwards.
TGCCGTTCCTGGACATCGCCGAGTGCCGATCGCAGGGCGTCCCGGTCGAGTGCGCCGGTGAGACGCAGGGCGATCGGCAGGTTGTACGCGGGCGACGCCGTGTCGAACTGGTTGAGGAACCACATGCGTTGCTGCGCAACGGACAGGGGCACGCGGTCGGGTCGTTCCCGCGGCTCCAGCACCGGACGCGAGTCGGCCCGCGGGCCGGTGTTCGCCGCCGCGACCGCCAGTTGCGACACCGATTGCGACTGGAAGAGGTCCCGGACCCCGATCCGCACGCCGAGGGCGGCATTCACCCGGGACACGACCTGGGTGGCCGTCAACGAGTTGCCGCCGAGGTCGAAGAAGCTGGTGTCGACGCTCAGGTCGGGCACGCCGAGGACGTCGCGGAAGATTCCGAGAAGGATCTCCTCGGTGACCGTTCTCGGGCGCACGATGTCGGCCGAGCGTGCGGCGAATACCGGTGCAGGCAGGGCGTTGCGGTCGAGTTTGCCCGCCGGGGTCAGCGGCAGCGAATCCAGCACCATGATCGACGACGGCACCATGTACCCGGGAAGACGCTCTCCGGCGAACTCCGACAACACCCGGGTCTCGAGATCTGTTGCCGGCGTCGGCAGCACGTAGGAAACCAGGCGACTGCTCCCGCTCCCGTCGTCATAGCCGACCGTGTGCGCGAACTCCACCGCCGGATGCGCAGCCAACGCGGCGTCGATCTCACCCAATTCGATCCGGAACCCGCGGATCTTGACCTGAAAATCACTGCGGCCCAAGAACTCCAGGACCGGAGGCCCGTGCGGGGCGGTCACCCAGCGGACGACGTCCCCCGTGCGGTACATCCGCGCGCCCGCACCGAACGGCGACGCCACAAACCGGCCCGCCGTCAATCCGGCCCGACGCACATAGCCGCGAGCCAGACTCGGGCCGAGGACATAGAGTTCACCGCGCACCCCGGCCGGGGCCGGACGCAACCGATGGTCGAGGACGACGAGATCGACACCCACGGTCGGTGACCCGATACTTACCAACTGCCCGGGCACCATCGGTCCGGTGGCGGACGACATGATCGTGGTCTCACTCGGACCGTACGCATTGACCATGATCCGGCCCGGCGCCCACCGCGCCACCAACTCCGGCGGGCACACATCCCCCGCCACCACCACCGTTTTCAGATGGTGCAGACCGCGGTGATCGAGCGACGCCAACGCCGCCGGCGTGCAGAACGCGTGTGTCACCCACTGCTCGGCAAGGAACTCCGCCAACTCGGTGCCACCGTAGATCGTGGTCGGCGCTACCACCAGGGTCGCCCCCGCACACACCGCCATCACCAACTCGAACACCGAGGCATCGAAACTCGGCGACGCGAAATGCAGCACCCGCGAATCCGCCGACACCACCAGACGGTCCCGCTCGTCCGCCGCCAGATTCACCACACCCCGGTGCGTGACCGCCACACCCTTCGGCCGGCCCGTCGACCCCGACGTGTAGATTACATACGCCGGATGATCGACCGACAACGCCCGCGTCCGATCGGCGTCCGTGACCGCATCCGGGGGATACACCGCCGCGGTCGTCCGAAACTCGTCGTCGTCCAATACGATCCAGTGCGTGCTTTCCGGCAGCCCGTCCCGCCACGCGGCGGTGGTGATACCGATCGGCGCACCACAATCCTCCAGCATGAACGCGATGCGGTCAGCCGGATAGCTCGGATCGACCGGAACGAACGCCGCTCCTGTCTTCGCCACCGCCCACACACTCGACACCGACTCCCGCGACCGCGGCAACGCCAGCGCCACCATGACCTCCGGGCCGACCTGGAGGTCGATCAGGAGACGCGCCAGCCGGTTCGACGCCTCGTCCAGGGCGCGGTAACTCAGGGTTTCGGTGGAGAGCCCGGGCCCGGGCGCGACGAGGGCGTCACCGTCCGGGTTGCTGCGCACGGCGCCGACGAGGAGATCCGGCAACGTGACCGGTGCGAATCCGGCGCGCCCGGCGGCCGGCGCCAGGCTGCGGCGTTCGTCCTCGTCGAGGATCTGGAGGTCGCCGATCGGGCGTGGCGGCCAGTTGCTCGCCGATCCGTGCAGTGTGCCGGTGTCGGAGGTGAGGAAGGCGCCGAGGAATCGGGTGAAGCGGGCGTGGTGGGCGTCGAGGACGTCTTCGGAGTACAGGTCGGGGTTGGCCTCGAGGTCGAGGTTGAGGCTGGTTCCGGCGATGCCGTGATAGATGTTGACCGCGAGGTCCGCGACCGGACCGGTGGACAGAAGTTCGAGTCGGCCGACGATGCTGCCGAGGGTGATCTCGTCGTGGAACAGCATGACGTTGATCAGGGGTCCGTAGAAGCCCTGGTGCTCGGCGGCCGCGTCGCGCCGGATGTCGATGTGCGGGTAGCGCTGGTGGCGGAGTGCCGCGGTGACTTCCAGCCGGACCGCTGCCACCAGATCGGTGTTCGTCATGTCGGGGCGCACATGCAGGCGAAGCGGGACGACGTTGGACACCATGCCGCCCGAGCGGCGGAGCAGCGCGGTGGTGCGCGCCGTCACCGGCAGACTGACGGCGACCTCCTCGCGTCCGGTCATCCGGGCGAGGTAGGCGGCGAAGGCGGCGATGACTTCGAACGCGGCCGACGAGTCGTGGCGGTCCGTCGCGGCGCCGAGGTGGTCGACGAGAGGGCCGGGGATCTGGCCGCCCGTCGTGCGGCTGCGTGCCCGCGCTGGGGACGTCCGGTCGACGAGGCTGTGCGGTTCGCCGATCGTCGATACCCGCTCGGACCAGTACCCCCGGTCTGCGGCGTAGCGCGACGACGTCCGGTAGTCGTCGTCGACACGGGCGACGTCGGTGAGTGCGGCAGCCTGGGACGGCGCCACGGCGCGCCCCTCGAGGGCTGCCGTGTACAGCTGTGTGGTCCGGTCGATGAGCGTCATCGATCCCATGCCGTCGAGCGCGACGTGGTGGACACGGCTGTACCAGTAATGACGATCCGGCCCGGTGCACAGGACCGCCGAGGTGACGAGCCGGTCGCGGTACACGTCGAGCGGAGTGGTGTACTCCTGCCGCATCCACTCCGTGGCCGCCGCCCTCGGATCGGGCTCGTGCCGCAGGTCGACGAACCTGACCGACGCGTCCAACGTCGGATCGACCAGCTGATAGGGAACTCCGTCGACCTCGACGAGGCGGAGGAACGCGGAGCCGAGTTCGCGGCCTGCGGCGATCAGCGACTCCGACAGCAGCGTGACGTCGAGGGCACCCACCAATTCGACGCACTGCGCGATGTTGACGGGCACGTCGGGATCGAGCTGCTGGGCGAACCACATCCCCCGCTGAGCGGTGGAGAGTGGGAATGCACCGTCCGGAATACGATCCACGGCGGACACGTCACCACCCGGCACAGCTTCGACCACCTTGTACGTCCTCTTCCCACTCCGGCGGTGGGACGAACCCACCGGCCACCCAAGAAACTCATAGTGACCTGCGAACCTGGGAATTAACCGAACCTTACCCGGGAGTACGCTTCAGGTTCCTATCGGACGTGCGGTTCAAACCGTTTCAGGGCGTCTCAGAATGTGGACGCGCGGCGCTTTACCCCTGGGTATCACGTTTTGGAGCACCTAACCCAGCACTGCCCCACTACTTCGGTCGAAGGAATGGGGCAGCGGTTGGTACTCGTAGCGCTATCTGGCTGCCACGCCCTTGATCCTGGCGATCCGGTTCCGCAACCCCCACTGGGTGACCTTGAGAAGGGCCTCGCGGACGATCCCGCCACTCATCTTGGACTCGCCGATCTCCCGCTCCGTGAACGTGATCGGAACCTCACGGACCGTGAAGCCGTCCTGAATGGCCCGCCACGCCAGATCCACCTGGAAGCAGTAGCCGTGCGACTCCACCGCGGCCAGGTCCAGCTTCTCGAGGACCTCGCGGCGGTACGCGCGGAATCCGCCGGTGATGTCCTTGATCTTCACGCCGAGGGCCAGTCGGGAATAGATGTTCCCGCCGCGTGACAGCCACTCGCGGTGCTTCGGCCAGTTGACCACCGTGCCGCCCGGCACGTACCGCGACCCGAGGACGAGGTCGGCGCCGGCATCGACCTGGTCGAGCAGGCGATGCAACTGTTCCGGGGCGTGGCTGCCGTCAGCGTCCATTTCGACGAGGACGGTGTAGTCGCGGTCCAGGCCCCACCGGAAGCCGGCGATGTAGGCGGCGCCGAGTCCGTTCTTCTCCGTCCGGTGCATCACGTGGATGCGACCGGCGTCGTCGTTCGATGCGAGGGCGTCCGCGACGTCGCCGGTGCCGTCGGGGCTGCCGTCGTCGACGACGAGAACGTGTGTCCGCGGCAGCGCCGCATGCAGGCGCCGCACGATCGGGCCGAGATTCTCCCGCTCGTCATACGTCGGAATGATCACCAGAGTCCGTGCGCTCGGTGCCCCGCTCTGCCCGGAATCGGTCTCCGATGCCATGAGGATCCTCCCTGCCGGCAACTGCCGGCGCCTTCTCGGTACTGCTGTGAATCGGTGTGCTGACGGTGCGTCGTCGTTGCACCACGGCGAACGCGACGGCAGCGACGGCGCCGAGACACAGAAGAATCTCAGGAATCGGGCCGAGCCGACTTGCCAGCGTAGTACCGGTGCTCAGTGGCACCTGCGACACCAGGGCCGCGGGGACGAAGAGTGGGGTCTGCTGCACTGTGGACCCGTCGGGTCCGATGATCGCGCTGACACCGCTGGTGGCGGCCACGACGACGGCGCGCCCGTGCTCCACGGCCCGCACCCTCGACATGGCCAGTTGCTGGTAGGTCATCTCGGTGTCGCCGAACGTGGCGTTGTTGGTGGGGACGGCGAGGAGTTCGGCGCCGCTGCGCACCGATTGCTCGAACGCCCGGTCGAAGGCGACCTCGTAGCAGGTCGCGACGCCGACGGCGATCCCGTTCGCGTGGACGACCCCGTCGCCGTCGCCGGGAACGAAGTTGCCCGCGCGGTCGGCGTACGAGGAGAAGTGCCGGAAGAATCCGCGGTACGGCAGGTATTCGCCGAACGGCTGGATGATCTTCTTGTCGTGCTGCTCCTGCGGACCGGCATCGCCGTCCCACACGATCACCGAGTTGGTGGTGGTGCGGTCGGAGTTCACGAGCACCGCTCCCACCAGAATGGGTGCGCCGATCGCCTCGGACGCCCGGGAGATGTCCGCGGCGGCGTCGGCGTTGCGCAGCGGGTCGATGTCGGATGCGTTTTCGGGCCAGATGACGAGGTCGGGTTGCGGCGCCGCGCCCGAGGCGACGTCGTCGGCGAGTTCGAGGGTGCGGTTCACGTGATTGTCGAGGACGCGTTTGCGTTGGTCGTTGAAGTCGAGACCGAGTTTGGGGACGCTGCCCTGGATCGCGGCGACGGTGATCGTCCGGTCCCCCGAGTCCATGCCCGGCAGTGTCGGCCACAGCGCGAGCGAGACGACGGTCGCGGCAAGGGCGGCGACCAGACCGCCCGCGAGCGGCCGCAGCCAGTTCGTGGCGCCGCCCGCCCGGGCCCGCACCGTCATGGCGACAAACGCCAGTCCGGCGCCGGTCAACGCGACGGCGAAACTGAGCAGCGGGGAACCCCCGATGCTCGCGAGCGGCAGGAACCAGCCCTCCGACTGGCCGAACGCCAACCGCCCCCAGGGGAAGCCGCCGAACGGCACGCTCGCCCGCAGCCATTCCGTGAGCGACCAGCACGCCGCGATCCACAGCGGCGCCCAGCGCAGCCGGGAGACCAGCACGGCGAGTACGCCGAACAGTCCGATGTACAGCGACTCGACCGCGGCGAGCGCGAGCCACGGGAGGGCGCCGACGAACACCCCGATCCACGGGAGCAGCGGCACGAGGAAACCGAGTCCCGCGAGGTAGCCGTAGCCGAAGCCCGCGCGCAGCCGCGGTGCCGCGCCGCCGGCACCGGTGAGGACCAGCGTCAGCAGGGCGATGCCGAGGGGCGCGAGAAACCACAGGGGGCGGGGCGGAAATCCGGCGAAGACGAGGAATCCGGCGGCCGCCGACAGGACGGAGCGCACGAGCACGCCACGCTTTCCGGTGGTCCAGCGTGCCGTCGTGCTACCGCTCATGGACGACGCTCCCCCGGTGAACCGAACGCAGCAGGACCGGCGTGGGCGCGTCGTCCTCGAGACGCGGCAGGGCGGGCACCCGGGACCGGGGATCGGTCGACCACCGCTGCACGGAATCCTTGGGCGCACTGACCACCAGTTCGCCCGCATCCCACACGGCGTACGACGCCGGTGCGCCCGGAGCGAGCGTCCCGGCGAGACCGTCGCGGACCCCGCCGGCACGCCACGCGCCGCGGGTGGCCGCAGAGAACGCCGCGCGCGGGGAGATCCCGCTACCGGGTGTGCGGTGGTGGACGGCGGCGCGCAGCATCGCCCAGGGTTCCACCGGGGTGACGGGTGCGTCCGAGCTGAGCGCGAGCGATACCCCCGCGGAGGCGGCGGCGGCGAACGGGTTGAGGGTGAGGGCGCGTTCGGTTCCGAGGCGCTGCGCGTACAGGCCGTCGGTGCCGCCCCACAGGGCGTCGAATGCGGGCTGGACGCTGGCGATCACACCCCACTGCGCCAGCCGTGCCGCGTCGTCGCCGGTCATCATCTCGGCGTGCTCGAGCCGGTGCCCGGCGGCGGCGACGGCGGGACCGCCCAGTTCGTCGGCGACGGCGGCGAACGCGTCGACCGCGGCCCGGACGGCCGCGTCGCCGATGACGTGGAACCCGGCCTGGATTCCGGCGATCGTGCAGGCGCGCACGTGGGCGGCGATCTCGTCGACTCCGAGGTAGCTCTTGCCGGTGCCGCCGTCGAGGTCCGCATAGGGTTCGCTGAGCCACGCCGTGTGCGAGCCGAGGGATCCGTCGATGAACAGGTCGCCGCCCAGCGCGTGCGCGCCGGTGGCGTCGAGCAACTTCCTGGCCTCGTCGGCGTCGGTGACCGCCTCACCCCAGTAGCCGCGGACCTCGACGCCGTGCGGGGTGGCGAGGAGTTCACGGAAATCGTCGAGTCCGGCGATGTCGGGTCCGCCGCACTCGTGGACCGCGACGATGCCGCGCGAGGCGATGGCGTCGAGGGCGGCGACGCGGGCGGCGGACCGCTGCTCGGCCGTCAGCAGCGAGCGGGCGACGGTGCGGGCGGCGTGATGCGCCTCGAAGGTCAGCGGTCCCTCGGACGAGAACCCGGAGGCCTCGCTCAGATCCGGGACCGACCGGCGCAGGGCCGTCGAGCACACGGCCGAGTGGACGTCGATCCGGGACAGGTACACGGTGCGTCCGGGGGCGGCCTCGTCGAGTTGCGCCGTGGTCGGGCCGGTGCCTTCCGGCCACGCCGATTCGTCCCAGCCGTGTCCCCAGATGACCGCGTCGGAATGGGTGCGGGCAAAAGACGCGAGCCGGTCGAGGCACTCACGGAGCGAACCGACCCCCACCAGGTCGAGTCCGACGATGTTCAGGCCGAGCGCCGTGACGTGCACGTGGGTGTCGACGAACGCCGGGGTGACGAACGCGCCGCCGAGGTCGACAACCTCGGCGCCGGGGTGCAGCGCGCGGGCCGCGCGGTCGTCGCCGACCCACGACACGACACCGTCGGTCACTGCCATCGACGTGGCGTCTGGTGCAAAGGAACTGTAGATTCGGCCGCCGACCAGCAGTTGTGTAGTCACAGGCAACCAGTCTGCCTGTTAGGGCAGAACGCGGGGATCACGGGTCGGGGTTCGGGGCTCCTCGTCGATCACTTCGCCCTCGAAGACCTCGTCGACGACCTCTCCCTCGATCACCTCGCCGCGTCCGCGCCGGGGTGCCCGCGCGAACGCCTCGGCTCCGACCGCGACGGTCGCGGCGCGGCGTCCCGCCAGCAGGACGACGACGGGCCGGAGGGCCCACCGGGTGGGCGGAATGAGGAAGAGCAGTCCGAGCACCGATGTGACGAGGCCGGGAACGAACATCAGGGCGGAGCCCAGCGCGACGAGTGCGCCGTCCGCGACCGCGGCCCCCGGGGAGCCGTCGCCGCCCGCCGCCCGACGCAGTCCGTCCATCACACGACGCCACTGCGACCGCATCAGCAGCAGTCCGATCAGCGTTCCCCCGAGCAGGAGGAGCACCGTCCACAGCACGCCGATCGCGTGACCGACCAGAACGAGCGCGGCGATCTCCACCACTACGTACAACAGGAACAGTGCGGCGTACATGACGCCCCCTTTCGGACGGCCGGTTCATCGAGGGTCTGGGTCAACCGTCTGATCGTTCAACGTTCGAGATTGCCGTTTTTCTCCCGGCCGCAGATATCGAAGCGGCCACGATGCTAACCCTCAAGTTGACATTGAGACTCTGCACATGATGCAGTTCACTGCGATGGGGGTCTTCCGATCCCGCGCACAACGAGGAGCCGATATGACTCGTTCCACCGTCTTCCGCCGAGCCGCAATCGTTCTCGCGTCCGCAGCCGCCTTCGGCATGCTGTCCTCGGGACCGGCGTCGGCAGCACCGGTCGCCGACTTCGCAAAGGGCGCCGCCGAACTGCAGGCGCTGGCCACCGAGGTCTCCCCCGCCGCGACCGCCGCCGTCGACGCACTTCTCGGTGCCAGCGTGTTCATCCCGAAGGACGTGCTCGAAGTCGGACTCACCACGCCGCAGGACTTCATGTACCCCTCCCCCACCCTCGGGTGCGGCGTCGCCGACAAGCCCGCGACGGTCACGCTGGCCAGCGCACAGGGCGGCCCGAACCTGTTCCCCCAGATCAGCGCGAACCAACTCCGCTTCCAGGCGATCCCCGCCTACGTCGCGATCCCGCAGTCGTCCGAACTCAGCGTCGCGTGGATCAACCTGACCACGTTCCAGGGCGGCATCGTGAAACTCGACGACACACTGCCGATCTTGGGCACCCCGCTGCTGTCGAAGATCGTCGACACCGGCAAGGGCACGGTTCTCGCGACGATGTTCGGCACGGTCGGCTATGCCGACGCCGTCACGTGCACGGTGGTCCCGACCGTCGGCACCTTCACCGTCTGACCGCAGTACGCTTCCCCACCCGCCGGCCTACGAGCCGGGTCGCACCAGGCCCGTCTCGTAGGCCAGCACCACGGCCTGCACCCGGTCGCGGACGTTCAACTTGGTGAGAATCCGGCCCACGTGCGATTTGATGGTCGACTCCGACAGGAACAGCTGAGCGGCGATCTCCGTGTTCGACAGCCCGGTGGCAACCAGCTGCAGCACCTCCCGCTCACGTTCGGTCAGCACGTCGAGGACCTCCGGGTCGCGCAACGGCGCCGGACCGTCGTCGAGGAACCTCGCCAGCAGCCGCCGGGTCACCTTCGGCGACACCACGGCATCCCCCGCGGCCACACTGCGAATGGCCGATACCAGGTCTTCCGACGGGGTGTCCTTGAGCAGGAACCCGCTGGCCCCCGCCCGCAACGCACCCATGGCGTGCTCGTCGAGGTCGAACGTGGTCATCACCAGCACACGGCTCGCGACCCCGGACTCCAGGATCTGGGCGGTCGCGCTCACCCCGTCCACCACCGGCATGCGCACGTCCATCAACACCACGTCCGGTTCGAGTTTGCGCACCGCGGCGACGGCGGCCGCGCCGTCGCTCGCCTCACCGACGACGGTGATGTCGTCCTGGGCGTCGAGCACCATGTTGAGGCCCATCCGCATCAGTTCCTGGTCGTCGACGAGTAGCACGGTGATCGGCACAGCGCCAACCTAACACCGCGCTCCGGGTGCGCGCGCAGCCCGCGAGACGGGGCGGTCACGAGTGGATAACCAAACCAAGACCTCCATTAGCCCTGGCATACGCTCGAAGTCTGCCTATGATCGAGTCGGCGGACAGTGGGAGAGCCCAGGGATCGGGGTATCCAGATGCGAATCGCGGATGTGTTGCGGAACAAGGGTCCCGCCGTGGTGACGGTGGATCCGGAAATGTCGGTCAGCACCCTGATCGGCGAACTTGCCCGGCACAACGTCGGAGCCCTGGTGGTCACGGAGAACGACGCCGTCGTCGGGATCGTCACCGAACGCGACATCGTGCGCCGCATCCACGAACGCGGCCCCGACATCCTGAATGCGCGGGTCGTGGACATCATGACCACGTCGGTGTTCGCCTGCCTGCCGACCGACACCGTGGACAGTCTCGCCGAAACCATGACCGAACGCCGGATCCGGCACCTGCCGGTGATCGTGGACGGCCAATTGGTCGGGATCGTCAGCATCGGCGATGTGGTGAAGAGCCGGATCGGCGAGTTGCAGACCGAACGCGACCAGCTCGAGTCCTACATCGACCACGGCTGAGCGAGGACCACATGCCCCTGTTCGTCGTGGAATACACGTACAGCCCCGAGACGTCGGCCCTTCGCGACGATCACCGAACGCAGCACCGTGCGTGGCTGTCCGAGCTTCTCCGCCGCAAGATCATGCGCTCGAGCGGACCTCTCGCGAGCGGCCACGGTGCGCTGTTCATCGTCGACGCCGAGGACGAGGACGCGGTTGCGCGTCTGTTCGCGCACGATCCGTTCGCCGAGGAGAATCTGGTGGAGAACGTGCAGGTCCGCGAATGGTCGCCCGCAATGGGCGAATTCAGCGAGTAGCCCGCCGGGAATCGTCGGCGGCGGGCGGTCCCGCGGCCTGGGGACTCAACCCGCGGAACCTGGACCGGATGTGCCACCGGTTGCGCCTCCGACCCTGCGCCGTCGATTTCCCGTCTTACCGCGCCGCTAAACACTCGGCGCTCGCACGACCTCGTCACGTTCGGGTTCGGTGGCTGCGCGGCGTTTCCGCCTGCCCTCTACGATGTCGCGGTGTCTACAGGATTGCTGACCCCGCCGCTCGATCGGTCCACCCCGCCGCCGGTCGCGAACCCGTACCGGGCGCCGGCGATTCTCGCCGTCTCCGGCGCGGTGGTGGCGGCCGTGCTGTTCTGGGTCGTGTCCGGCAGCCTCACCGACGACGCCTACATCAGCCTGTCGGCTGCCCGGAACCTGGCGGTCCACGGCGAGTGGGCGATCGTGCACGGCCTGACCGCGAACACGTCGACGTCCCCACTGAATGTGCTGGTGCTCGGGGCGCTGACGTTCCTGACCCGGTTGTGGGGTCCGGGCGATCCGCTGCTCGCACTCGGGATGCTCAACGTCGCGGTCACCGCACTGTTGGGGTGGGTGCTGGCCCGGATCGGTCGGCGACTCGGCCTCGGAATGTCCTGGGCTGTGCTCGCGGGTGTGCTGGTGGTGTTCAACCCGTTCGTGTTGTCCGCGGTCGGGCTCGAGGTGCTGTTGATCCCTGCGGCCGTCGCGGTGATGGTGTGGTTCGCGCTCGACGGCCGGGCCGCGTGGTTCGGTGCGGCCGCGGGTACGGCGGCGCTGGTGCGTCTGGACCTGCTCGTGTTCGTTCTCGTCATCGCGGCCCTCTCGCCGGCGATCCGCGGCCAGGTGCGTCGCGTCGTCGCCGGATTCGCCGCGATCGCCGCGCCGTGGTACCTGTTCAGCTGGCTCGTCCTCGGTTCGGCCCTGCCCGACACCTTCCTGATCAAGCAGGGCCAGGCCTCCGACGTGGGCGGCTTCGACTACCTCACCGGCCCGATCATGTACTTCGAGTCCAACCCGTGGCGGACCGTCGCCGCATTTGGGCCCGCAGCACTCGGACTCGTCCTGCTTCTCCTCGCACTCTTCTCGTACGCCCGCTACCGGACGCGACCGCTGCCGGTGTCAGTGCCGGGAGCGGTGCTCGCGCTCGGACTGTCGGGCGCCGTGTACTACGCCGCCTACGTCGTCCTCGACACCGTGCCGTACCACTGGTACTACGTGGCACCCGCGACGACGCTGGCGATGTTCGCCGTCCTCGCCGCCGGCATCCATTGGACGGCTGCCCGCGACACGACGAACCGCGCCGTCGTCGGCGTGCTGGCCGGTGTGCTCGCCGTGCTGGGCGCCGGCGCGGTGTACTTCGACGTCGAGGGCGGTCTTCCGTGGGAGGCACCACCCATCTTCGGTAACTGGGCGAGCGCGCAGGACTACGAGCGGGTCGGCCGTGCGGTCGGGACGCTCGTCGGGGACGCACCGGTCCGGTCTCCGGGTGAGATCGGCACACTCGCGTACTTCTGTGAATGCGTGATCGTCGACGAGTTCTCCGACCGCGGGTTGGTGGTCGAGGACAGGTTGGTGCCACGCCTCGCCGAGGCCTCCGAGCCGGCACGAACCCTGCTCCGCGCGAACTACGCCTTCTTCGATTACCGGCTGGCGCCGGTGAACCCCGCCTTCGACCTCCGGTACGGGGAGGGTCGCGGTCCCGGCGGGCCGATGTCGTGGGAGGTGTTCTCCGCGGCCCGCGGAGTCGGCCACTTCACCCTCGTGCCGCTCGCCGCCGGCTGAGACCGGGGGACCGTCGTCGAAGATCTCGTAGCCGGGGGTGAGGACGTGATCGGGGTCGAATGTGCGCTTGGCCTTACGGAGACGGTCGAACGCGGGCCCGAAGTGCAGGCGCCAGTCCTCGGATGACATCGGGAACGCGCTGACCGGGTAGAGCGTGCCGCCGTTGCTGCGGACTCGTTCGTATACGGCCCGGTTGGATTCCACGAGCCGGTCGGCGTCGCCACGGCCGGCGGTCGTCGGCACCCGGACGAGGTTGAACGCGAAGCACAGATCCGCCGACGGGGTGCGCAGCAGCGGGCTGGTGATCGCCCCGGTGAAGATCGGGGAGAGCACGATCTGGCCGAATACGCCGAGGTCGTGGGCAGCGTCGATGCTGCGCAGCTCGTCGTCGACGACGTCCGCGACCCGGGAGTCACCGATGAACATCGTGATCCAGGGGTGCGGGTGGAACCACTGGCCGTTGGCGCGCAACGCCGATTCCAGCCCGGCAAACCGGTTCAGGTAGTCGGCATACGGAATCGTGGTCGGTGTCCGCCCGGCCGGATCGTCGGACAGGCCGGAAAGTAGGAGTTGGTCGTCCGGTGGGTTTCCGGTGAAAAATTTCGCGACATCCACCTGGAACGCCACACCACCGGACGGCGCCGCCGGAATCGCCCCCTGCACCGCATCGAAGCGGCCGTCGTATACCAGGAGACGCTGGTCGCTCAGCATCGTCGCCAGATCCGGGTAGGACAGCACGAACTTGCGGACCTGCCGGGGCGCCGCGACGAGTGCGAGCGTCGCCTCGGTGATCACGGCCACCTGGCCGAGGCCCGCGCACACCGCGTCGAACAGGTCCGTGTTGCGCTCCGCCGAACAGGTGATCGTCCGCCCTGCGGCAGCGTGGCGGCGAGTACCTCGCTCCACGTCGTGCCCGCGCCGACGACGATCCGGTCGTCCCGGACCTGGCCGACGGAATGCCGCGCGGTCATATCGGCCACGATGCCGCCCGGGGCGGACGATCGTCCCCACACCGAATGCCGCTGCCCCTGCGGGGCGAAGGTGCAACCTCGCTTCGCGGCCCAGCGGATCGTCGTGGCGATGTCGGCGGTGGAACCCGGCAGCAGAACGACCGCCGGCACCCTGCGCACCAGGCCCGAAGTCGTCGGCGGCGGCGGCGCGCGCCGCCCGGTCGCAGCGCAACTCGCCGTCCCCAACCGGGGGCGGCAC
>NZ_JBHUSF010000077.1:0-32110 GCF_042673295.1 Rhodococcus sp. NPDC057014 | reverse complement strand
GTGGCCACTCAGACCGGGCCGGGACCCGTTGCGGATCTCGGCATTGCGGAAGGTTCGTTTTACCTCTGGATCCTTGAGCCCGCCGACGGATCGAGCAGGTGCTAGGACGTGGTGATGGAGGTCTACGTGCACGGTCTCCGCCCGCAGCGTGGACGACCTGCTTGCGGCTTTGGGAATCGATCCGGGTATTCCAGGTTGGACGTGTTGCGGATCTGTGCCGGACTCGACGCGGTCGTCGGCGCATTTCGCCCGCGCCCGCTCGATCATGGCGTTTCCTTACGCCTACCTCGACGCGATCTATCTGTATGTTCATTCCGAACACTCTCCGAGAGATTTGTAACTCGGTTGCTCCATACTCATGGGCCATGACCGCGGTCTCCGAGAACCGGCTCGCCGCCGCTCCCACCCAGTCCCACCCATAGCGCGTCGTGGGCGCCGGCGACGGCAACCGGCCGTCCTGATGACGATGATCGCGGCGCTGGCCTTCGGCGGCTTGTTGTCGGCCACGCTCGCGCACTATCCACTCTCGGTGGGCGACCTTGTGTCGGTAATCCGGGACCCGATCCGGCCACTGCCGATGTGGCGCAGATCTTCTACTAAATTTAGGTGCGGATTGGGTCCGCGATCATGGTGGGCCCAGCGCTCGCCGTCGCCGGCGCGTTTCAGGCCGTGTTGCAATCCGATGGTTCCCCGGGCGTCCTCGGGACATCCGGCGGTGCCGGGGGGGCGCCACACTCGGTCTGCTGTTCGCGCTCTGCGCGACCACAACCCAAACACTGTCGTTCGTGTTCGGGTTGGCCGCGATCGCCGTGGTCTTCGTCGCCGACCGCGCCGTCTATCCGCGCGGCGGTTCGATTCTGACGCTGATCCTCACCGGCATCGTCGTCGCCGTCCTGTGCTCGGCGCTGATCTCGCTGGTCAAATATGTCGGTGACCCGGAGAACAAACTGTCGCAGATCACAGCAGATCACGTTCTGGCTCTTGGCGGGCCTTCGGCGGTCCGGTCCGTGGACCTGATGGTGCTCGGCGGCGCCCTGCTGGTCGGGATCCCGCTCACGGTGCTGCGGTGGCGCCTGAACGCGTTGTCGTTCGACGACCAGCAGGCGCAGTCCCTCGGCATCAACGTGGCCGTGGTGCGGGGATCACCATTGCCGCCGCAACGTTGCTGACCGCGGCGGCGGTCTCGGGTGCTGGCATCGTCGGCTGGGGCGGGACTGATCATCCCGCACTTCGCGCGGATCCTTGTCAGACTCGACAACCGGTACGCGATGCCGACGGCAGTGTTGTTGGGTTCGATCTTCCTGCTCGCCGCCGAGGACGTCGCTCGGTCCGAGTCGAGCATCGAGATCCCGCTCGGCGTGATCACCGCAATGCTCGCTGCGCCGGTGTTCCTGTACCTCCAGGCGGCCGGAAGGCGACGCGGACGGCTCTGACCGTCGAACACCCCACCTGCGGCTACCGCAACCGGCCGGTCCTTCGCGACATCCGTGACGGGGATACCGTCGGGCAAGGTCACGGACCTGTGGGAACGTCATGTGGGGTGGCGTCCCGTGATAGTAGGCGACCGCCCGCCGCATCCTCCGCCTCCTTGTCGAGCAGCCGGATACGGTTGCGGGTCTTGAGGAGATCGTCGGATTCGTCCCCTGTGAGGCCGGGTCGTCGGGTGCCGACCTCGATATCAGCTTGCGCAGCCATTGCCAAACCCGCCTATGAGAGACATTGCACACCCTCGGAAACGTTGTCAACGACGGTTCCTTCGGTTTTGAGCACGCCTCGTGCTGGCGCCCTCAAGGCGCGCTTCCGGAGATCTGTACCGCGGGCGCGGCTGCGTAACGGGTGTTCTGGGGTCAGATCATGAGATGGGTCGCCGATTGCACCCATCGCATCTCCGCATCTCCGCATCTCGCGTTGCTGATGTCGTAGACTAGTTAACATTCGTTTGAAACACGTATAGCGGCCGATCAGGTTCGGTTGCGCTGGCTGACAAGATGGGGCCCATGGCTGAGTACATCGACAAGCGTTTGACGTCCGGGCCGTCCGTCACGCGGGCGGACGTACTCGATGCCGCGTTGACTTTGTTTGCCGAACGTGGGTATCACGGTACGTCGCTCAAGCAGGTGGCTGAGCGCCTCGATATCCGAACTCCGAGCTTGTACAACCACATGGAGTCGAAAAGCGCACTGTTACGCGAGATAGTGCTCGACACACTAGGTCATGTCGTGTCGGACTTCGAACGCGTCATAGCTGAGACCGACGATCCGGTCGAGCGCTTACGGAGGTCGACCGAAGTCTATGCCCTGCATCACGCTACCCATCCGAGAGAAGCGCTGGTGGTCAATCAGGATTCTTCGAACCTGGAGGAGCCGGAGCGTGCTAAAGCTCAGATTATTCGACGAGATCATGAGCGCGCCTTCCGTCAGCTGATTGTTGACGGACAAAATGTGGGTGTCTTCACGGTGGAGTCGCCCAAATTGGCCTCGTTCGCGATCCGAGAAATGTGTGTGAGTATCGCGCGTTGGTTTCAGTCGGGTGGGGAGCTGACAGCAGAGGACGTTGCACGCCAGCACGCTGATTACGCGCTAAGCATAGTGGGTGCCGAACAGAATTCTCGAGTTCCCCGGACGAAAGCCCGCAAGCCGGTCGCTCCCTCAAGTTGATCGCTGTGGAGTTGATTGTGTAGTCCCGCGGACGTCTGCGTGCTGCCGTGGCTACATAGCTGTCGACCCAACGGACGCGGCTCCTTGAGCGTGATCGGCCCGAGCGTATATGTATAGAGGTCCCGGACCCGCAGGCGCTCACGTCCGGTGGTCCGGCCGATGTCATTGCTGGTTGATTGAGCGGTGACGGTGACGTCTACCGGGGCAGGAGCGGACATCCGTTTAACCACGTGCGCGCGAGGCGACCTCAGCCTCACGAACCATCCAGAGCGTGACGGTCTGCGATTGATGCTCCGCGTGCCTGGGTTTGGTTTGACTGGTGTCTCGTCTGACATCGGGAATCGCGGGCTCGCCACCGCGAGGTCTGCGCGGGCGTGTGGCTCTCATCAGCCGATTTCTGCCCGAAGTGCTGCAGTAGTTCTTAAAGTGGTCGTCCTGTAGGTTTGGGGATTCGGCACAGTGGCTGAAGTCGGTTGAAGGCGCGCGGATGGCTAAAGTTCAAGGTGCGCAGCGTGTTCGGGGCGGAGATCGCTCGAACGTTGACCATCTCCACGGGCTTCGATATCTCAGGCGGCGTGTCGCAATGCCGCTTGGGGGTGCTCTCGTGGCGAGGACTGCGGACGGAAATCTACCAGACGATAGAATGGCGACGGATCAGTCATCGTTAGCTGCGCACTCGGCAGCGCATCTCGCTGGTCCCACGCGTGACCAATCTGAATCTGGCCTTTGCGGCAGGTGGCCACGGTCAGCGGACCCCAGCAGTCGCGGTCTGTACCCAGGGACCACAACGTAATTGGCCCTCGCTCAGGATCTCGCGCACTTCGAAGGCCCAGACGCGGCTACGGCGAAGTGAACCTAGATTCTGACAAGTGGGGGGCCACAGCTGGTCGCATGAACCAGAGCATCTTGGCTGCGCGATTCCAGAGATGTGCTCCGGCGACGAACCGCATCGCCGCACTTCAGTAGCCGACTGTTGACCATTGCCGCTGAACCCTCTACGTTATTAACTAACAATCGTTATTGTGCCGCGGATCACATCAAGCGGCCAGTGAGATGTACATCCGCACGTGCCCTCAACCTCTTGGAGGGTGGGGCTCGGAACATTGGAGAACGCAGAAGATGCATGGGAGATACCGCCCACAGGCGGTTGCTTTCGCTCTATTGATGCTCGCAGCCATGTTGAGTGCGTGTAGTTCGAGCAGTGGTCAGCAGAGCGATGAAGGGGTGTTCAAGTATGGACTCCCCATGGCGGCATCAGGAATCCACTTGGATACTGCCAAGTCGAGGGGTGAAGACGAGGTTGTCTACTACAAACTCTTCTACGGCACCCTGCTGCGCCAGTCCAGAGACGGCGTCTTCACGCCGTGGATGGCCAAGGGCGTAGAAGTAATCGATCCTCACACAGTGAAGATCGCCTTGAGGGAGGGCGTCCGTTTCAGCGACGGCGCGGCTTTCGACGCGGAGGCGGTAAGAACCAGTCTCCTGCGCGCACGCAGTCCGCTGACCCCGACCGCCCAGGCCGTTCTCGCGCCAGGCCTCAGGCAGGTAGATGTCGTGGAGGTGATCGATCCACTTACGGCTGTTGTGAAGTTGAGCCAACCTCTTGCCGGGCAGTTCTACGTCGAACTGTCGAGCGTCGCCGGCGCAATCATGTCGCCCAAGCAGATCGCTGCCAACCCCGACCAGATCGATACGATGCCCGTCGGCGCCGGCCCCTTCACTGTCACGGAGAACAAGCCTGGCCAGCGCCTTTCGGTGCGAAAGAACCCGGACTACTGGGACGCCGACAACGTGCACTTGGCGGGAGTCGACATCATTAACACTCCGACTGGACCGCAGCACGCAAATGGCCTACTGTCCGGGAAACTGGACTGGGCGAGTTACGTCTCGGTCAATAGCGCGGAGGCCATTGACGCGAACGACAAGTTTGCGACCGAGATTTCTAATGTTTACAACATCTATCTGAACATGTGTACGGCGGAATCGCCGTTCAACAACGAGAAATTTCGCAAAGCTGTCCAGGTCGGAATCGACCGTGAAAGGTTCTCGAAACTCGTCTATGGTGGCCTTGCGGAGCCAGCCTACAGTCTGTTGCCCGAGGACAGTGCTGCCTTCGACCCGGATTTGAAGAAGTCGATTGAGTATGACCCCGAGCGCTCGAAGCAACTCGTAGCCGAGTCAGGCGTTACCGCCCCCATCAGCTTGCACTACCCGGCGACGCTCAATTTTGGGGTGGAGTCCGAGACCCTTCAGGCGCAATTTGCGAGACTCGGTGTGCACGTCGATATTACGAGCGACCGTGATGTGATGGCGGGATTCATCGTTCCAAAGAAACCTGGAGCGCTGTTGTCCTTCTATTCCGGAAGTCGAACATTTCGTCAGTTCGACACGTACTTCGGCCCCGGATCCCCCATGGCTCTGTGTGGAGTCGACCGCCCGGACATCATGGAAGCGGTCCGTACGGCGGCAAGCGTCACGCCGGGCGACCCAACGGCAATTGCGTCGTACCAAGCTGCGGCCAAGCTGATTGCCGAGAGCGCTTACCTGATCCCGGTCGTGACCTATCCCAACGTTCAGGGTTGGAACACTGATCGTGTGGAAGGTAATCCCACCTTTGACGCGTTCGGGTTGTTGAATATCGACTCCCTCCATATTAAGAAGTAGCCAATGCCTATTCCAATTGTCGGCGGGATCGGTCGACATCCGTCATCAACGGAAGGTTCGTGACGCGTGCTCCAGATGATTGTAAAGCGCCTTCTAACATCGATACCGCTGCTATTCGTCATGTCGGTTCTGGTATTCAGCATGATCGCCCTAGTTCCCGGGGATGCCGCGACAACGATTGCCGGGGGCGGCAATGCCTCTCCGCAAGTAGTGCAGCAGATTCGGGAAGAACTGAATCTTGACGAGCCCTTCTTCGTGCAGTATGCAACCTGGCTCAAGAGTGCGGTGCAGTTCGACTTCGGTGAATCCCTGTATTCTCAGCGTCCGGTGGCTGACGAACTCCTGGAACGTCTTCCTGTCACTCTGAGCCTTGCGCTTGCCGTCTTCGCGATTGTCATCCCGCTAGCGCTGGTACTCGGCATCGTCGGCGGACTGCGTCCGGGCGGCCTTGGCGACCGCGGCATGATGTTCGGAACCAGCGTCGTAGTCTCCATGCCACCATTCTGGATTGGAATGGTGCTGATCTCAGTCTTCTCGGTGAGCCTCGGGTGGTTACCCCCTTACGGTTACACAGCGTTCGCAGATGACCCAGCGGGCTGGGCTCGGTCGATCATCCTGCCCGCGGTAGCACTCGCGGCGGCAGGTGTTGCCATGCTGTCCCGTCAGTTGCGGGCCGGCCTCGCGGACACGATGCAGTCGGCATACGTGCGAACAGCGTGGGCGAAGGGCGGGGATACGCGTCGCGTCGTTGTCGGTCACGCGTTGAAGAACTCTGCAATTCCCGCAGTGACCGTACTGGGCCTCATGGTCGGTAGCATCTTGGGCTCGACTGTCATTGTCGAGCAGATCTTCAATATCCCGGGTATCGGCTCCTACATGATCGCCGCTGTGAGCAGTAAAGATGTTCCGGTGATCCAGGCGACGGCCCTGCTCTTCGTAGTTGCTCACATTATTGCGAATCTGATGGTCGACATCTCGTACGGATACCTCAATCCGAAGGTGAGGGCGGCATGATGGGGCGAACCCAGAAAACACGCAGCAACAGTGTCTTTCGGCAGGCCGCGCGACGATATCGGCGGGACAAGGTCGCAATGGGTGCTTTGGTTGTACTTATCCTGATCGTCGGTGCCGCCGTCTTTGCTAGCGTCCTGGCACCGTATGACCCTCGAGAACAATTGGACGTGGAGCCTTTTGCGGGCCCGTCAATTGCGCACTGGCTGGGAACAGACCAACTTGGTCGCGACGTCCTGAGCCGGATCCTCGCCGGCGCTAGTGTAAGTCTGATGTTCAGCGTCCAGGTCGTACTCGCGGCGGTGCTAGTAGCGCTCCCACTCGGGCTCGTCGCCGGATATGTCGGGGGAAAGATTGATTCGCTCCTGATGCGTGTCATGGACGGCCTCCTAAGCCTGCCCGCGCTGGTGCTCGCTATCACGATCGTCAGTATGCTGGGACCGAATCTTCTCAACGCCGGCATAGCCATGGCGGTGACCCTTGTTCCCGGATTCACACGGCTGATCCGAGGGCAGACACTCGCAATTCGTGAAGAAGTATTTATCGACGTATCCCGCTCGATCGGCACCTCGACACGGGTGATAGTCGCGCGGCATCTGTTCCCCAACGTGTTGTCGCCGCTCATCGTGCAGGTCTCCATCTCCTTTGGCTTCGCCGTACTGATGGAGGCCGGGTTGAGCTTCCTGGGACTGGGCGTGCAGCCACCGACCGCCAGTTGGGGCGGCATGCTGAGTCGCGCGAATGACACAATGCTCAGCCACCCGTGGAGCGTGGTGGCCCCTGGACTCGCGATCATCCTCACGGTCGTTGCTTTCAACCAGGTAGGTGAAGGAATGCGATCCGCGCTGAACGTCTCGACGCCAGCGAAGCGATCCGGACGCTTGGGTCTGACGAAGGTTCAACGCCGGTCTGAACCCTCGGCCGCCGCCCATGACGACAAGCTTCTCGCGATTGAGGGCCTAGCCGTCGCGGTCGACACAGAGAAGGGACCGGTCCAGATCCTGGAGGACGTGTCGTTCTCCATCGCACGAGGTGAGGCGCTCGGTCTTGTTGGTGAGAGTGGATCAGGAAAAACCGTCACGTCCCTCTCAATCATGCGGCTACTGCCCTCGCCGCCGGCGCGAGTCATTGGAGGCTCAATCCGGTTCGAAGGCAAGGACTTGCTGTCATTGAGCTTCGCCGACATGGCCGCGTTGCGCGGCAGTGGCATCGCCATGATCTTCCAGGATCCCATGTCGAGTCTAAATCCGGCGATGACGATCGCTGATCAGATCTCGCAAGTAGTGCGGTGGCACGAGGGATTGACACAACGTGAAGCAACGGCACGGATGCTCGAAACCCTGGAACTGGTTGGCATCCCGAAGCGCCGGGCATCGTCCTATCCCCACGAGTTCTCTGGCGGAATGCGGCAGCGGGCGATGATCGCCATGGCGCTAGTCGGTCGCCCAAGACTGCTGATCGCCGATGAACCAACGACCGCTCTCGACGTTACCGTTCAGGCACAGATCCTCGAACTTCTGCGGGACCTACGCGCTGAACTAGGAATGTCGATGTTGTTCGTCAGTCACGATCTCGGCGTGGTAGCCGACACCTGTGACCGGATCGCCGTTATGTATGCCGGGCAGGTCGTCGAGCAGGGCACTGTTCGCGAAGTGTTCTACCAGCCGAGTCACCCATATACGAGAGGGCTACTGCAGGCGATGCCGCAGTCGGCGACGCCACGGTCACCCCTTTATGTCATCCCTGGCCAGGTACCGCAACTCTCCGAGTTGGAGGAAGGGTGTCGATTCGCGTCCCGCTGTGAATTCGTCCAGCCGGAATGTCACAGTGCCATTCCGATGCTGAACGCGGGATCGAACCATCTAGCTCGCTGCGTGCGCAGTGACGAACTGACAAGGATGGGTGTCAAATGACCCTCGCTGCTCCTCAGACATCGACGAACACGCCGCTGATCGAGTTGAAAGGCGTTTCGAAGACCTTCCCGGTACGACAAGGCTTGTTGCAGCGTGTACGGTCTCATGTTCATGCGGTATCCGACATAAGTCTTCAGATCTATAGCGGTGAGTCGGTCGGACTCGTTGGTGAGTCGGGCTCGGGGAAATCGACACTCGGACGCCTCGCCATGCGACTCCTGGACCCCAGCTCTGGCACAGTGCATTTCGAAGGCACCGACGTAACAAATCTGCACGGGTCGGAACTCCGGACTATGCGCGCCGGAGTCCAGACAGTGTTTCAAGACCCGTTCGGCGCCTTTAACCCGCTCCTGCCGTTGCGCACCAGCGTCAGTGAGCCGCTACAGGTGCACCGAGGATTGAGCAAGGGTGACTGTTTGGAGCGGTTGCGGGAACTGTTACCGCTTGTCGGCTTGTCTCTTTCGCATCTTGAGCGCTACCCTCGCGAGCTGTCGGGTGGCCAGCTGCAGCGTATGGCGATCGCCCGTGCCCTGGCGGTCGAGCCCCGTCTTCTTGTTCTCGACGAACCGATCTCTGCACTCGACGTCTCCACGCAGGCGCAAGTGATCAACCTTCTGGAAGAGCTTCAACGCAAACTCGGCGTAGCTTATCTGCTCATTGCTCACAACCCCGCCCTCGTCCGGCATGCGAGTGACCGCATCGCAGTCATGTATCTCGGAGAGGTGGTCGAGATTGGCGACGCGGGCGACGTCTATGACCACCCGAAGCACCCATACACTCAAGCGTTATTGTCAGCTGTCACCGTTCCGGACCCCGACGCTCAACGGACGAGGCAACGAATAATCTTGCAAGGCGACATCCCGAACCCCGCTGATCCTCCTCCAGGCTGTCGATTCCATACTCGCTGCCCATACACGATGGACATCTGCCGAATCGAGCCACCACCGCAGTATCCGCTCGCGAACAAGGGGGCTGTCCGATGCCATCTACATACAGTGGGGGCACTGGAAGGTCGTCCGGTCGCTGAACTCGGAATGCCCACGGTGGTGACGTCGGCGTAGCGGAAGAACTCTGTACGGATCGACCGGGTAGCTGTTGAATCGAACCTTGCCGCGGTCGAGGGTTATCGAACAACATCACGGAACCGGCCGGCCAGTAGCGCACCTCACGCGGTCGCGGCGCTCATGGTGGTCGCCAAGCCCTCACGATCCGGCCGGCGCCTGGCCCAGTGCCGCGACAAGGTGAGCGACAAACCCGTTGAGAGAAAGACGGGCACGGTGCGGGACCCGTGAAGCGCAGTGCGAACAGTTGAGTAGACAGGAGGGACGCTTTGGACGTGCGCCATCTCCGCTATTTCGTTGCGGTAGCCGAGGCTGGGAGCATCGCAGCAGCGTCCGAGTATCTCGGCCTCGCGGCAAGTCCACTCTCAAGGAGGATTCGTGATCTTGAGACGCACATGGGCGGAGCTCTTTTCGTCCGTCAACCCCGTGGCCTGCAACTGAGCCCATTAGGGAAGCGGTTGTTGCCAACAGCGCGACGGGTGATCGCCGAGTTTGAGGCAGTAGAGCGTCTTCGAGCACGATCACCGACTCGGCGGCTCGTCCGTGTCGGCCTGGTCCCTGGCATTCCCGCACGGCTGTCATCGGCAATCTACGCTGCGCTCGAACTGTCGCAACCAGATTGCGATGTGGACTTTCGGCCCGGGACATCGCCAACTCAATACGACCTTGTGCGCAGGGGCTTCCTCGATCTTGCAACGGTGCGCCGCGTCGAGTCTGATGAACGACTGAGTAGCCTTCACCTATTGAACGAGGAACACATTCCTCTTGGGCCCATTGATTCACAACGCGCCCTTGCTCATTCATCGTCGCGCCCGCCGCTGGCCGGATGGACCTTCGTGTGTTCGCATGATCCGGATTTTAGCGATGAGCTGATGCGGTTTTTGCAAAGCCAGGAAGTCAATGACGTCAAGATCGTTCCCGGCGCCGACGTGCATGCCGTGGCAGCTATGGTACAGGCACCCCAAATGTTCACAATGGGCCGTCCGGGTGACGTCGTCGAGGGTCTGGTCCCGCTAAAGAATTCCGAAAATGTGCGCGTCTCAACACGACTCGTGTGGCGGAAGGACCGAACAGACCTCATTGACGTGGTCCTAGCGATCGAGGCTGCAATCACCGCGAATCCTCCGTCATATTTGCCGGACCCATATGGTCCGGCAAGGTCACCAAACTGATCATGGTCCTTCGCTATCCGGCTGCCTAGTATTGCGCTTAATCAACGCAAGAGGAGTACAGAAATGGCCATAGACGTCTCAGAAATCAAACAGGGCGAAGACTTTCGGCCCGCGCATCGACTTAAGCGTCTATTCGCGCCGAGAAGTGTCGCTCTCATCGGAGCCAGCGATAGGTCCAATTGGTCAAAACCCATCCATCATGCCCTAACGGTATACGGATTCACCGGACAGCTCTACTACGTGAATCCTCGAGGCGGAACCGCGCATGGCCAGAAGCTGTGGACCTCCCTCTCGGCCCTACCCGAAGTCCCCGACCTCGTATTCCTCGTGGTGCCGGCACACGCGGTGCCGGGCATCGTCGCGGAAGCAGCGGCACTCGGCGTCGGTGCGGTCGAGGTGCTGTCATCAGGCTTCTCCGAGGAGGGACCGGAAGGGGCAGCGCTCCAGGAGCGCCTCGCCACGGTGTCGCGGGAGTCGGACATACCCGTGCTCGGACCCAACAACCTCGGATTCGTCAATGTGCACGAGCGGATCGGGTTGTTTCCCATGGCGGAATCAGAGCCCCTTCCAGCGGGATCTGTGGCGATGGTCTCACAGAGTGGAAACCTGGCCAGTCAGGTACAGACTCTCGCGCGCACCTTCGACGTTGGACTTTCCTTCGTCGTGAGCACGGGCAACGAGGTGGATGTCACAGTCGGGGATGTGATCGACTACCTCGTCGACGACGAATCGACGGCAGCTATCGGTGTGTTTCTGGAGATGGTTCGACACCCCGAGCGGTTCCTCGCTGCATGCCGGCGCGCGCGGCAGGCGGGAAAGCTCGTCGTCGTCCTCAAGGCTGGACGCAGTGAAGCTGCAGCACGGTCAGCGCTCGCCCACACCGGGTCGCTCGTCGGAGACGACGCCATCATTGGTGCCGCGCTCGAGGCAGCCGGCGCAGTTCGCGTCGACACCTTGGAAGATCTCGTTGCCGTTGCAGATGTTTTCACGCGCATCGGTGAGATTCCCGGAACTCGAGTCGGCCTCGTTTCCATCTCCGGCGGAGCTGGAGACATCGCCAGCGACCTCGCCGAGCAGCTCGGCCTCACCCTGCCCGACTTGTCCAGTCCGACGAAAGAAATACTGACAGATATCCTTCCCTCGTACGGAACACCCCAGAATCCCCTGGACATGACAGGTCTCGTTGTCCCAAAGCCGGAGATCTTCGGCCAGGGAGTTGCTGCGGTCGCGTCAGACGAGAGCATCGACGTCGTCATCGCCGTTACGGAGGCCGAGCACACCGCGGCAGATCTCAACGACGGGATGCTCGCCGGGCTGCTTGTAGCCGCCAACTCCGCTCCTCGACCCACCCTCCTCGCAACCACAACCGTGCGCCCTGTCGCACCGTCCACCGCGGGCCTTCGCGCTGAAGGAGCGACCCCGGGCGTCTCGTACGGTCTCGATCGCGTTCTCACATCGATCTCGGCTATCGCAGACTGGACGAAGGGGGAGGGCACATTACGAGAGGAGAACGCGCGGCACCTGGAGTTTAGCGACATCGGGCCCTCCCAGGGCACATGGTCTGAACGACGCTCGCGTGAGCTTCTCGAGAGGGCTGGGGTGCCTGTCGTTCCCGTCGTGTTCGTCCGCCCCGGAGAGGAACTGCCGACTCAGCCCGAAGGGCTGTATGCAATCAAAATCGTTTCGGACGAGATCCTTCACAAGTCGGAAGTCGGTGGCGTGAAACTGAACATCGATGCCGCCGACCTCCCGGCCGCTGTCCGTGAGATTCTTGACACAGTTGCAGCAAATGCGCCCGGAGTGAACCTTGAGGGTGTGCTCGTAAGCCCGATGCGCTCTGGCGGTGTGGAGCTGCTGGTCGGCGCTGTACGCGATCCCGATTGGGGTTGCGTGCTTGCTGTTGCCCTCGGCGGAATCTGGACCGAAGTGCTCGCCGATGTGCAACGGATCGCGCTGCCAGCCGATGCGGGCTCCATTCGTCGCGCCATTGAGCGACTTCGAGGTTTCCCATTGCTTGACGGTGCGCGCGGATCGGTCCCGGCCGATCTCAATTCCCTGGTTTCTATCGTGTCAGCCGTGGGTGAACTCGCCGTTGCGCTGGGACCGAATCTCGCAGCGCTGGAAGTAAACCCGCTGCGCGTCGACGGCACGACGATCGAGGCGCTCGATGCAGCTGTCGTGTGGAACGACTGACGTCCTCGATCGCACCTGATCTCTAGAACTAAGGAGAGTCGCGCAAAGCGACAAACTGGCGACCGCGCCCGTCAGCACGATCAACCGACGCTTTCTCTCGACGGGATCGGCCACCGGCCAACTTCCTTGCGCGGAATCGACCGGTGGCCGGGCGTCGGAGTCGCACTGGCAGCCCTCAGCGCTCCCACGGCTCCGACCGCGGATCGGTGATCTCCGAACACTCAGAAAGGCTCGCAATGCCTGACATTCATCCGCAAACCCCCATCTTGGTCGGGGTAGGGCAGATCATTGACCGGCTCGGTGAGGACAGCTATCAGGCGTTTTCGGCAGTCGACCTCGCCGCACAGGCGACAGAACGGGCACTGGAGGACACTCAGACCGATGGTGCGGCCTTGCGGGCAATGGTGGACACAGTTGCCGGCGTTCGACAATCCGAGATGACGATACCCGGCACTACGGCACCGCTCGGCAGATCGGACAACTTCCCGAGGTCCGTTGCCGCGCGACTCGCGATGAATCCGAAACGTGCGATCTTGGAAGTCGGAGGGGGCCACAGTCCACAGCACCTCGTTACCGAACTGGCCGCCGACATTGCCGCAGGCCGAAGTCGAGTCGCAATTGCGCTCGGATCGGACGCGATCTCGACGACGCGCTGGTTCGCGAACAAGGAGACCCGCCCCAACTTCACAGAGCATGTTGAGGGTGACCTCGAAGACCGGGGATACGGCCTGGCCGGCCAAATGAGCGTGGAGGCAGCGAATCACGGGCTCACCGACGCGCCAAGCCTATTCGCGCTGTTCGAAAACGCCCGCCGTGCCCGACTGGGGCTGTCACGAGCTGAGTACGCCGACGAGATCGGACGTCTGTTCGCCCCGTTCACTCAAGTTGCTGCACGTAACCCCTACGCGTCGAATCCGGTCGCACGCAGCGCGAATGAACTCACCACGCCAACAGAAGCCAACCGGCCGATCGCGGAACCGTACT
The DNA here is from genome assembly GCF_042673295.1 of Rhodococcus sp. NPDC057014. Classification (NCBI taxonomy): domain Bacteria; kingdom Bacillati; phylum Actinomycetota; class Actinomycetes; order Mycobacteriales; family Nocardiaceae; genus Rhodococcus; species Rhodococcus sp. NPDC057014. Next base: position 18,455 of record NZ_JBHUSF010000077.1, on the reverse strand, counting down.
TGCGTTACGTAGTTGCACGGGACCAAGTGAATCAAGGCGCCGCGGTCATACTCACCTCGGTGGATGCTGCTAGAGAACTCGGCATCCCCGAACACACGTGGATCTTTATCCACGGCCACGCGACCTGCCGGGAGCGGCCCCTGCTTGATCACGAAGACTTCGGCGTAGCCCCGGCCGCGCAGCTCGCGACTCGGCGCGCACTCGACATGGCCGGGCTGACTCCCGACGATATCGCGACCTGGGATTTCTACAGTTGTTTCCCCGTTCCCGTGTTTAATGCGGCTGTTGATGGATTGGGCCTCTCGCCCGACGACCCCCGTAGACTCACCGTCACCGGGGGACTGCCATTCTTCGGAGGCGCCGGGAACAACTACTCGATGCACGCGATTGCGGAGACCGTCCAACGTCTACGTCAATGCCCTGGGTCATACGGATTCGTGGGTGCGAACGGTGGCGTCATGAGCAAGTACTCCACGGCTGTGTATTCGACAGCACCGACTGAGTGGGTGCCCGACGAGTCGGCAGAGCTCCAGGCCGTTATCGACGCAAAACCTGCTGTATCGCAAGTGACGAGAGCAGAGGGGTGGGCCACAGTCGAGACCTACACCGTCAAGCATGGTCGAGACGGAGTTAGGACCGGCATTGTGATCGGACGCCTCGAGCGGACCGGTGAGCGTTTTATTGCACAGGCGATCGAATCCGACAAACAGGCGTTGGCCATTCTCGATCTAGAACAACCGGTCGGACAGCGGATTTGGATCACAAACACAGGGCCTGGTAACAGATTCACTGTAAGCCCGGAACGCGCCGCTGAGCTGTGCCCGGCTAGACCGCCCGCCCTTCGAGCGGCCTATGAACACCTTCGCGTAGAACGTGACGGGCATCTGCTGATCGTGACGATCGATCGACCTGATGTAAAGAACGCACTCATCCCCCCAGCGCATGAAGAGCTGGCCGAGGTCTTCGACGCATATCTTGCAGACGACGACCTGTGGGTCGCAATACTCACTGGCGCCGGCGATTCATTCTGTGCCGGAAACGACCTGTCCTACGCTGCTACTGGGGGACAAACCTACCTACCCAGGTCGGGATTCGCGGGACTGACCAGCCGCGAGGGGATAAACAAACCTGTCATTGCCGCCGTCAACGGCCCCGCAGTCGGAGGCGGCTTCGAAGCAGTGCTGGCATGCCACCTGGTCGTGGCCGACGAGACCGCTCACTTTGCCCTCAGCGAAGTCAAGGTCGGGCTCATCGCCACAGCTGGCGGGATCGTCCGGCTGCCTCGAATCATCCCTGAGAAGGTGGCAACGGAGCTTCTCGTGACGGGCCGCACTATCACCGCGAATGAGCTGGCTACGATTGGAGTTGTGAATCGCCTTGCATCTGCAGGAGGGGCTGTGTCCGCGGCGCGAGATCTCGCGGAGGAGATAATGCGGGCATCTCCGAGCTCGGTTCGCCACACCCTCGAACTCATGAACGAAACCCAAGGCATATCGGATGTCGCGGAGGCAATCGGGAAGCGAACCTCTGTATTCGACGATCTGATGGCTACCGAGGACGCGGCCGAAGGTATGCGTGCGTTCGCAGAGAAGCGGACTCCTATCTGGCGAAATCGATGAGCCACTCACTTGGTTTGGAGCATGTCACCATGGAATCGCTGAAGTGTCGACCGACCGAGCGACGAATTGGCTTCCTGTCCAGGTGCGTCGGACACCGCTTGGGCATAGTAGGCGTCCCGTGGAGTGGTGGGGTGCGGGGCTGAGCGGCGCGGCTGCGACGTAGAGAGGGCCATCGGCGAGATCTTCGGTGTGTTCGGCCAAGCACGCATCGAAGAAAGAGGTCCACCGATGGCCCTGTCCGAGCTACTCGACGCATTCCGCACCGGATACGGAGTGAATCGGTCCGGATGGTTATGCAAGAACTGATCGAATCCGGATGGTTATGCAAGAACTGATCGAAACCGAAGCGACCGAACAGATCGGCGCCGGCCGCTATGAACGCACCGAGGCCCGCACGACCGAACGCACCGGGGCAGGTCCCGGCTGGTGGCCACCCAAGCCTGCGACGTCCAATTGCGTATCCCGAAACTGCGCAAGGGCTCATTCTACCCCTTGATCCTCGAACCCGGCCGTCGGATCGACCAGGCACTGTATGCGGTGGTGATGGAGGCCTACGTACACGGAGTTTCCACCCGCAGCGTGGACGGACCTCGAAGCGGCTCTGGGAATCGACTCGGGAATTTCCAAGTCGGAGGTGTCGCGGATCTGCGCCGGTCGGGGCGAGGTCGTCGGCGCATTTCGCACCCGCTCGCTCGACCACACCGAGTTTCCTTACGTCTACCGCGACGCGACCTAACTGCACGTACGCGGGCTCCTCCTCGCAGGTGCCATCGATCGCACGCTAATGTTCGACGAGTCGGAAACAATCAGTTCAACAAAGCCGCACTGCAGCAACGGATACGGCAAACTTGCCGTCCGCTACACCCGACTTCGTTCGCATCGCCGCTGTCAACGGGTGGCCCCGGAAGGCAACCCGTCAGACGGCCCTAGGCGTCCGGAAGTGGTCTGCAGCAGATCAAGGGACTTCGTGGCACACGGCATAGGGCCGCACTGACCATCGCGCTGTGGCCGCCAACCGATGGCCGGGGCAACTGTTAACTGTACAATGGTACACCACGCGACGGAAGGTAACCGCACTGGTGTTGTGACAGTCCGCCTGTCGGTCGGGCTGTGCAGACCAACACGTGATAATCCGCGCAGACCCTCTACTATTCTTCGCATGGTGCAGTCCGAGCGAGCGAGAACCCGCGTGGCATTGTTGGACGCCGCCAGAAATCGCTGGCTTCATGGTCAACGCCTCGATCTCAATTCGCTTGCTGTTGAGCACGGGATCAGCAGGGCAACTGCGTATCGGTGGTTCGGAAGCAATGACCGCTTGGCGGGAGAGGTTATCGCGTCAATGGTTGCACGGACCTTCCAGGATAACCGGGAGGCGACGATCGGAAATGGCGCCACGCGAGTGGTCGCGATCCTGCGTGCACAACTCTCGATCACCAAGGATTCGACCGCCATGAAGGCGTACATTGAACGTGATCCGCAGACCGCCCTCGCAGTACTAACCACACATCAATACCCCGTTCAGCGGACCTTGACCCAGCTCATTGAAGGGCTGCTCGTGGAGGAAGTCGCGCGCGAGAATCTCTCACTTCGCATTGAGCCGAGTACTCTGGCGTACGCCCTCACGCGATTGATGGAGGCCTTCGCCTACGCCGACGTAGTTGCGGGGCGATCCACGAGTCTCGAGGAGGCCGTCAACGTGTTCGCCAGCCTTCTGACGTAGCAAACTAACGAGTCGCTCGTGCCACGGCGTCGGTTGATCAGCGTGAGTGTTCGGGTGAAGCCGGTCGCCAGCGGAAAGTGCCGCATGTCGAGATCGTTACATCGTGCGTCTCGAGCACAGCGAGGCAGCGCATCGTGGTCGCGTCGCGGGTCGCCATCTCGTGTGTGGGGCTGGAGGCGATGGCAACACCCGTCCGGTTGGCCTGCAGGTGCTGTGTCGCCTCGAGCGACCGAGGGCCCGCATTCCGGATGCAGGGGTGCGTGCCGCGAAAGGATGGGGTTCGTGCGAACACACCTCGTGGGACGATTTCGCTTCAACGCGACCGTAGGAGGTATCGTCTGGCGTGGTGACCGCAGGAGGTTTCGTGAAACAGGAATCATCTCACCCGACCAACGCGAAAGGGCGCCCATCTCGCCGCAAAGCGGCCGCCGGCCAATCGAAAGGCGTCGGTGGTCAGGCGCGCAGAGCGCGTGCATTGGCGACCGAGGCATCCTTAGTGCGATCAGCGCGAGAAATATTTGAGCGCGACGGATTCGTCAACGCTCGGATTCTTGATATAGCCGAGAACGCCGAGGTTGCGTACGGAAGCTTCTATACGTACTTCGATTCAAAAGAGGAAATATTTCGCGCAGTCGCGCACGCCGTTGCTGAGGACATGTACAGCAACGCGTACCCCCCGCAGTCGGAGGAGGTCGGCCAACGGTCCGCACTCGTTCGCATCGAGGAAGCAAATCGTCGGTATCTGGAGTCTTATGCCCGAAATGCGAAGGTGTGGGCTGTAATCCATCAGGTTGCGACATTCGATGACTTTGCCCGCGAACTGTTGCGTGAGATTCGGCTCCGCTTTGTGAGGCGGGCAGCGCAAGCGCTGAAGCGTCGACAGGAAGACGGGTTGGCGCCGCGGGACGTCGATCCCGAACTTGCGGCCGACCTCCTCGGCGGCATGATCGAGAACTACGCCTACCTGCATCTCGCTTTGGACGATCCGGCGTCGCCGGCCGAGCTCGATCGGGTCATTGCGGAGGCTACCCGGATTTGGGCTCGGGCGATCGATCTTAAGCCCTGACCGAGTTCCGACGGTTCGGAGGCACCTCGAACCATCCCGAGTCTGATGCACCAGTGTTATCTGTGTGCGACCGGTTGATCGGCACGGTGTGTAGGCGTAGTACTTGGCTTCGTACTCGGTGGGCGGGATCCGCCCGAGTCGGTGCATCAGCCGGGCGGTGTTGTACCAGTGCAACCAGGCCGAGGTGGCCTCCTCGACGTCACCGACGGTGCGCAGCGGCCCCTTGCGGAAAGGGAAGTCGTCGGCGATGCACTCGGCCTTGTAGAGCCCGACCGCCGTCTCGGCGAGGGCGTTGTCGTAGGCGTCGGCCACCGACCCGATTGACGGCCGAATCCCCTGCAGGAACAGGGTTTCCCCGAAGCGCAGCGCCGTATATTGCGAGCCCGAATCGGAGTTAAACTGAATTCTGGTTAACTCCGATTATGCCGGGGTCTGGGTTATGCCGAGGAACGGCGAGTTGTGTTGTGCGGGTGGTGGTGTGTAACTGATTCCTCGGCTTAATGTTGAGGTCAACGAAGGCTGTAGAGGGCACGGAGTTTCTCATCGGTCAGGTTGTCGGGCGTGGGGGTGTCGATAGCCGGGTGGCTGCGTCGATGGCGCGGCGCATCATGTCGACGGTGGCGAATGCATAGAACGCGGTGGTGGTCGACATGTTCTCGTGGCCGAGGAGACGCATGATGATCGGCAACGGGATGCCTTGCTGGTAGAGGTCCATCGCTTTGGTCTTGCGGAGCATGTGGCAGTGGATTCGGTCCGGCATCGATGGGCAGGCACTTCGGGCGGTGATGGCGGCTGATTTCAACACGACGGCAACGGAATCGGTTGACAGGTGGGCGGGTTTACCGTTACGCAGGCTGTAGAACAGCGGGCGTGTGGTGATACTGGGGTCGGGGTGGAACTCATCGAGGTAGACGCGGAGATCATCGATGGTTGCGGTGGTTAATGGAACGATGCGAGTCTTGTTCCCTTTGCCGGTCAGTGCGAGGTGCCCGGGCGCGGCCAGGTGCAGATTGCCGAGGGTGAGCGTGGTGATCTCTCCGACGCGGGCGGCGTTGTCGTACAACAAGATCAACAGCATCCGATTACGGCGTGACTTGGCGGTGGTGCCCGTGTATGCCGCGAGCAGGGTTCGGTGAGGTACTCGACCGGTTTCCTCGGTGCGGTCGGGGCTTTCAGAGTGGCTGCACGCTGGCCCAAGGTGAGCAGGGTGAGGTCTTCGGCACCGCAGTAGGTCAGGAACGCCTTGATCGTACTGAGCCGCAGCGCGATCGTGGCGGGCGTGTAGTGCTGATGCTCGCTCATCCAGGTCAACCAGCCGAGCAGATGGGCATGATCGAAGTGGTCGAAGGTGACGTGGATGCGGTCGATCTCGTGCTCGGTGGTCAGGTAGCCCAGAAAGCATTCCAGACTGATCCGGTATGCCTCGATCGTGTTCGGCGAACGATGTTGAGCGGTCGGCAGATACACGTGCAGCCAGGTGCGGGCCAGAGCGTAGAACTGCGGGGCGCCCGTATGGGGGTCGCGTTTCATCGAAACCCTACCTCGGGGAGCACCGAGGCGGTGGTCTCGGTGAGATGTGCGTAGGCGTCGAGAAACCGCGGCGAGGTCTGGATGTAATAGAAGGTGGAATCGAGAGACGCGTGCCCCATGTAGCGGGCCAGGTAGGGCAGCATCGCAGCCACGTCGATGCCACGGGCCATCCAGCGGTCGATGTTGGCGTAGGCGAAGTGGTGACGGAAATCGTAGGGCCGCGGCCGCTGCCCGCCTGCGGGGCGGGCCAAGCCTGCTCGATCCCAGATCCGGTTGAACATCACCCCCACCGAGACCGGGGTGACCGGCCGCCCGGTGGATGAGACGAAGAAGGTGCCGCCCGTCAAAACGGGTTGTTGACCGTCGACGCCGGAACCTCTAGATTACTAACTAATAATCGTTTGTGTCATGGGGCACATCCAGCGATCGATGAGATCTACGTCTATCCGGCCTGGATGGCAAGCATTTGACGGTGGCAAGGAGCGGCAATCATGGCTCGTAAGCGGGGTTTGGGAGAGGGTCGCGGCCTAGAGCGTGTCTGCTATTTGCGGACACGGTGATGAAATGACGAAGACGGCGAGGAGTACGTCACCGAGGTGCTCAGGTCTCCATGGCAATCAGAGAGATGCGACATGTATGGAAACAGTATCAATCGAGCACTGGTCAGTGTGGGGTTGCGGAGCTGACATCTACCCGGGTGCGCCCAGCCTGTCTCGTCGGACATCGACGGCCTGTCGCGCCGGAGATCCGCGATGCTCGCGGTTGAGCAGGTCTGTCGACCCGTGTTCGAACCTGTCGGGGATAACTGGGCGGGATGCCGAGCATGGGGCAGTAGCGGCAGATCTGGGCACGCTGAGGCAAAGGCTGGGCCCGATGGACCGATATTTCGCCACCAGGAAAGTGTGTGAGACGATTGCGCAAATTGTTTCACTTCTTGCATAAATTGGGATACGCTCGCGGGCAGACGAGATGTCAAGGTTCCGCGGATCCGTCGAAGCTGGCGCGCCGAAGTCCGGTCGAGATGAACTGGACCTATCTACGGAGGTAAAATGAAGGACTACCGAGCAATTGAAGTTACGCAGAGTGGCCAGGTTGCCACGATCCGCCTGCGTTCATTGACGGAATTGTTCAAGCTCGACCCCCCCGCGGATCCTCATATGGACATTCCGCTGGCACTCGAAGAATTGCGATCCGACAATAGCGTCCGTGTTATCGTGATCACCGGTGAGGCGGACGGGGAGTTCCTCGTTCCACCCTCCCTTGAGTACTACAAGTCAGGTCGAGCGACATCACGCTTGGCGAATCCGAATGGTGCGTGGAATGTCGGCACCGGCATCGTGCGTACCCATCAGATGATGACTGAGATCGAGAAGCCGATCATCGCAAAGGTGAACGGTGATGCGATCGGCTTCGGTCAGAGTATTCTCTTCAGCGCCGATTTCGTCATCGCGCGCGACGACGCGGTTGTTGCCGACGGGCACCTGAGCATGGGCGATGTAGTGGCTTCTGACGGCACCCGGACCGGCACACCGTTCGGCGTTGCACCGGGAGACGGTGCGGGAGCCCTCATTCCGCTCTTCATGACCCCTCCGTTGGCCAAAGAGTACATGATGCTCTCGCGATCACTCTCCACCAAGGAACTCGCCGAAGCTCGAATCATCAACAGGGCAGTCCCGATTGCAGACCTCGACGAGGTGACGAACGACTTCGTCGACGGGCTCCTGCGTCGCTCCGCATTTGCGCTCGCGTGGACCAAGAGACTGCTCAATCGCCATGTCGCGACGCAACTGAACCAAACCCTTGACGCCGGCGTCGCATACGAGTTCCTGAATCTTGCCCAGATCGCCCACACCGGGCTGGACGGGGACCCCTCCACCCTCGGCTGAAGTGATTGTGAGATTCGTGAGCACCCTCAGCACGCGCTCACGAATCAACAACCTGTCTGCTACCCAGAACCTAGGACCTCCAATGAACGTCAACTTCCCACGGGTCGGGTCACCCGGATGCAAGCGGCCACGCCGAGCGCGGAGCCTGAGCACGTATCGCGATAGTTCTCCAGTAGGAGTCAGCTCATGACCGTCGAACACACGTCGCCGAGTACCCCGGACCTGGCATCCCAATTGGCCCCCTACGGGCCTGATTTGGTCGCTCGCTACCAGACCTCAGGCCTCTGGTCGACCACCGAAACCGTCGCATCGATCTTTGCAAGAGCGACATCAGAGCGTCCAGACGCGCTGGCGGTGGTCGACTCTCTCGGTGGGCAACTGACATGGGCGGAGGTCGGCGACCGCTCCGCAAGACTCGGCGGTGCCCTTCAACGTCGAGGAGTTGCGAAAGGCGACGTCGTCGCAGTTCAGATGTCGAATCGCGCCGAGGCCATGGTCGCGGTTGCGGCGATCGCACGCATTGGCGCAGTGGTGAATCCGATGGTTCCAGCGTTCCGACGCGGTGAGCTCACCTACATGTTGAACCACTGCCATGCCAAAGCGCTGATCGTCCCTGGCGTCTATCGAAAGTACGACCACGACGAACTAGGAATCGAAGTATCACGCGACGTTCCGTCCCTGGGAACCGTCATCTCGATCAGCAACACCACGCGTGAGGGAATCGAGACCTTCCAGGACCTGATCCGCGAGGAACCGGGCCGGGATGTGGCGGTGTCACCCAGCGATCCCACATGCGTGATGTTCACCAGCGGCACAGAGGCGGCGCCGAAGGCCGTGGTCCACAGTTCCAACTCGATGTTGGCGAGCTTCCGCCAGACGGCTCGGCTCCTCGATCTGGACGAAACCGACTGCGTGTTCATGGCCTCACCCTTCGGGCACGGAAGTGGCTACGGGATCGGCACGCTCATGACCGCACTGATCCGCGGGACCCTCGTCTTTCAGGCCGAATGGGAACCGTCGTCGGCCGCCGAACTGATAGCGCGCCACCGGTGCACATATGCGCACGGGTCCACGCCCTTCCTGCAGGAGCTGAGCGCGCTCGAGAACGTCAGCCCCGAGCAACTGGGTTCCTTCCGATGGTTTGTGACTGGGGGAGCGTTGATTCCGGCGGGGTTGGTCAAGTCAGCTCGCGAACGCCTGGGGTGTGTCGTCCTGCGGCAGTACGGGCAGACCGAAGGCTTCATCACCTCCTTCAACCACCCCACGGACGCGGATGAAGTACTTGCGTCCAGCGACGGCGCGCTGCTCCCCGAGGTGGAGGTCCAGATCCGCTCCGAAGACGGCAACGTTCTTCCAGAAGGGGAGGAAGGCGAATTCTGGATCCGCGGACCCCATCGTTGCCTGGGGTTCGCACATGATCCAGTGCGCACCGCTGCCTCTATCGACCCTGAAGGCTGGCTCGCCTCGGGCGATGTCGGAACTCTGGACGGTCGCGGACGTCTGAGCTTCAAACGCCGCAAGAAGGAAGTCATCAACCGGGGCGGCTACAAGTACAGCGCAGCCGAGGTTGAGTCGGTTCTTCTCCAACACCCAGCGGTCCAACGAGTGGCGATCGTTGCCATGCCCGACGCTCGGCTGGGAGAGAAGGCGTGCGCGTTCATCTCACCGAGAGGAACGTCGAGCATCGATTTGGCCGAAATCTGTCGCTTCCTCGAAAAGCACGGTGTCGCCAAGTACAAATGGCCGGAGCGGCTCGAAACATTGGCAGAACTGCCAGCAACATCGTCCGGAAAGATCCAGAAGTTCGAACTGGTCAAACTGCTCTCGGAAAACAATCCCGCCCAGGCGGTTCAGGAAGACTCGCGGCAAGGGGCCACCCAATGAGTTCAACGATCCTCATCGAGCGCCAAGGTTCTGTCGGCTACCTTGTTCTCAATCGTCCCGCGAAGCTCAACTCGATCACTGAGAAGATGGTCACCGACTTCGGATTGGCCTTGAGCGAACTCGAGAGTGACCCAGATGTCAGGGTGATCGTGGTCCGCGGAGCTGGAACGTCCTTCTGCACCGGCTATGACCTCGACGAAAGCATCGATGCCTTCCTGCGTTTGGGGCTGGAAGAGGACCTTGAGTGGATCGAATGGCAAGAGCAAACGTTCGAACAACTCTGGCGATGCAAGAAGCCCACCATCGCTCAGGTTCACGGCTACTGTTACGCGGGCGGTGGAATCGTTGCGGGATTCTGCGACATCATCGTCGCGGCGGATGACGCCCAGTTCGGACAGACCCAGCGCATCGGCTATCCACCCGAACTCTGCTTGTGGCCGATCACCATCGGTCCCCGCAAGACGAAGGAACTCTTGTTTGCCGGCGCATCCGTCTCCGGCACACAGGCGCACGAAATGGGTATGGTCAATCACGCCGTACCGCTGGATGAGCTCGAGGGCTTCGTTCAGAAGCTCGCCGGAGAGATCGCGCTCACCGATCCGCAGATTCTGCGATACCAAAAGCGGCTCATCAACCAGATCTACGATCAGATGGGCTTCCGCGAGATGATCAACGCGGGGGTACTCATGGATGTTCTCGGACATCGATCGAACGCCATGCAGAACTTCGTTCGGGTACGCGACGAACAGGGGTTGCGTGCCGCCATCTCGCTCCGGACGCACTCTCCGGACAAGCGACCTGATCCGTCAACTACAGCAGACTCGTAGCAGATTTTGATCGCCGGAGTATTCATGCCGAGCATGCTGTCTGGGCACTTGAGGTCTCCTCTGGTTCTTCGGCTGCCGGGGTTCGCCCAGGCGCGACAGCCGGAGAACCAGAGGCCTCGTCCCTGGTCTCGGGTCGCGACCTCTGGCGACAACTGTTGGCGAAACAGCTCGACAAGGCGCCCCGCCGTGCCGAAATCTGCGGGCTTCGGGCTGGTGACGGTGGCGCCGGGACTTGCGGAGCGAACCGGTCTCGAGCCTGTGGACATAGGACTATCCGGTCTGCGCCGTGCTTTAAGTCGAAGCGCGCCGATAGAAGCGGCGCGAAGCCACCGTGCTCCATGCCCCCAGTTTGGGGGTGGCGCAGATACCAGCCGGCGGCGGCCGCTGCTGAGCACTGCAGCGTCTCGGAACACCGCCGCGCCAGCGTGACACCAGCTCGCGCTCATTCAATTGCATCGGATGCCCGACGCCGAGGTGCCGATCTCGAACAAATGTCCCATCCGCAATACCGCTCGTACGGTGCCGTCTCAGGGACAATCTAGGACGACGTGTCACATCGAGCAGTGAGACATATTGCTGGAATGGCGCATCCGCAGCGACGCGATCACCGCGAGCGACCGGCTCGGCGTCGCCTGGCCGCGAATGTGTGTTGGAACGAAGAGAGAAGACTCTGGTTCCCTGCGAATCGGGCTGCATCACCCTGCGAAGATCGGGCCTGATCACGGCCACCGGGAAGGGCTGTCAGGCACGAAACAACCGTCCAAAATTGAGGATGGTCCAGTGAGACGGATACTGCTAAGGTTTCAGAAGGTTTGATGTGACGCGCGCCATGCTTCGCGGCGTCACTCGACTTCAAGAGGTGCGTATGTGCGGCCATTCGCCGATGTGCATGGGATTCAGGCCACTGACCGAGTCGCCACGCGAAGCGCCCCTCCTTTACCGGACGATCTGAGCCCGCAAGGGTGGCTCGATGAGAGAATTGGGGAACACGTTGAGCGTTCAGGAACTGATGATAGGCGTTGACGTCGGCGGCACGTTCACCGACTGCGTCATCTTCGAAGGAAAAGCATCTTGGCGAGCAAAGGCCCCGACGACATCGGAAGACCTCGGCAAGGGCGTTCTCAACGCAGTAGGGCTGGCGGCTCAGCGCCGCGGGCTGCCGCTTGAAGAACTACTGCCGCGCGTGGCGCGGTTCGGATTGGGCACGACTGCGATCACCAACACCCTGGCCTCACGGACCGGTCGCTCGGTCGGATTGCTGACCACCGCAGGCTTCGAGGAGATGATGCTCGCCGCGCGAGGCGCAAAGGTGATCGACGACGAGGGATGGTTGCACACACCAGCTCTACTGAAGCGCAACATGGTTCTCCCCGTCGTCGAACGAATCGACCGCAACGGCGAGATCGTGTCCGTGCTCGACGAGGATTCCGTGCGCGAAGGCGCCCGGATCTTGGTGGAGGAGCGCGGAGCCGAAGCCATTGTGATTTCGTTTCTCTGGTCCGTCCTTAACCCACAGCACGAGCAGCGCGCCGCCGCGATTGTCCAGAAGATGTACCCGGATCTACTCGTCGTACAGGGCGCGGACCTTCATCCCGTCGCGCGCGAGTACGAACGAACCACGTACGCCGTCCTCAACGCCTACGTCTCCGGCCCCTTCGCGGGAATCGAACAGCTCGAAACACGCCTCAAGGAAGAGGGAATGCAGGCGCCGCTCCTGGTCGTTCATTCAGGTGGAGGCACCATCTCCGTTCCTGAGGCGCGTCGGCTTCCGCTGCTGCTGGCGTTGTCCGGACCGGCCGCCGGCGTGTCGGCGGCAGCAGCGCTCAGTGAATCCGCAGATATGCCTAATCTGCTCACTGGTGACATGGGTGGCACCTCTTTTGATGTTTCGGTTGTGAGGGCCGGCGCTGCCGCCAGGAGAGCGCGTGGCGATCTCATGGGCGTCTGGACTGCCTTGCCGATCGTCGATGTCCAGGCGATCGGTGCTGGTGGCGGCTCGCTCGCGTGGATCGATGACCGCGGAATGCTTCGGGTCGGGCCGAAGTCGGCGGGGGCCGTGCCCGGACCAGCTTGCTATGGGCGTGGCGGTACGCAGCCAACGGTTACCGATGCGCTCGTCGTACTGGGCTACATCTCGCCTGAGCATTTCCTGGGCGGCGGCTTCCATCTCGATGCAGACGCAGCACTGCAGGCCTGTCAAACTCTGGCCACAAGGCTAAACATGACAGCTCAGGAAGTGGCCTGGGGTATTCGCGAACTGGCGTTGTCGGGTATGACGCGAGCGATGCGCGGACGCATTGCATCGCTCGGTCTGAACCCGACGACGTTCGCAATCCTGAGCTATGGGGGCAGCGGCTCGCTCTTCACTCCCGACATTGCTTCGTCCCTACACATCCCGCGCGTCGTTGTTCCGGACCTCGCCTCGGTCTTGTCGGCGTCGGGGGCAGCGACGGCCAACGTACGCCGAGAACGCCTCCGGAACGTGCTCAGCCCCATGCCTGTTCCCCTCGAGAGTGTTTCCACCTCCATGGCGGAGCTGGAAGAGCTGTTGCGCAGCGATCTGACCGCTGACGGAGTCAAGGCCGACGATGCCGCTATCACATTCGAGGCCGACCTCCGGTTCACCAAGCAGACTCACGAGCTGTCGATTGCCATCCCAGCAGGACCCTTTGACGACGCGGCTCGGGACCGGTTGTTGGAAGGCTTTCTCAGCGAGTACACCCAGCGGTACGGTGGCGGTTCGGTCGTGCTCAAGACTCCGATCGAGGTCGTGTCGATTCGAGGCATCGGCGTCGGGGCACCTGTGAGCGATAGTGGAAATGCGCACAGTCGAGCGACTTCGAGTACGGAGACCAGTATCGCGGTTCCCGACGGTACGAGGGCGGTGAAGATCGATCGGGCGAAGGACCCTGTGGAGGTGGAGGTCTACGACCTCAGCAAGCTCGACCCGGGTCAAACACTGGCTGGGCCTGCCCTGATCGATTCGACCGACACAACGATCTGGGTACCGAACAATTGGGCTGCCAATCTCCGCGCAGACCGCACGCTCGTATTGGAGGCAAGTGAATGAGTACTTCGCTGGAGAATGTCGAGATCGACCCCATCAGCCTTGAGATCTTCCGGTCGCGGGTCGAGTCGATCGCAGAACAGGGTGCCTTGGTAATCGAGAATACCAGCGTCGCACCCGCGATCACCGAGTCGAAGGACTACTCAGCGACGATCACTGATGCCGAGGGAAGGCTCATCGTCGGTGGGGGGTCGGTTCGCATGCACTTCTACGGCGTGTGCGAATCGGTCCAGGCGACCATCCGCCGTTTCGAGGGGACGATCGTCCCGGGAGACGTCTTCTTCTGCAACGAACCACATCTCGGCGGCGGATTGCACCCGCAGGATGTGGCGATCCTTCGCCCGGTCTTTGTCGATGAGGAACTTGTTGCGTGGGTCGGTGTTTCAGCGCACATGATCGACATGGGCGGCATGGTTATGGGCTCTTTCGCCCCGCAGGCCACTGAGTGCTACCAGGAATCGATTCGGTTCCCTCCAGTGCGGATGTTCCGCGATGGGCATGACGTCAGTGAGTTCTGGGACGTACTGCTGAACAACGTCCGCATGGCGGACCTGGTGGAAATGGATCTGCGCGGGTTGGTGGCCGGCACCCACGCCAGTGCGAGGGCGTTCGCCGAACTGGCCAGAAGCATGGGACCGGAGACGTTCAACAGCAGCGTGCGAGGTCTGCAGGTCGCAAGTGAGCGCGAAATGCGCAGGCGAATCGGCGAGCTCGAGGACGGTGTCTACAGAACCAGCACATGGGTGGAATTTCATGAGGAGTTCTACTATATCCCGTGCAAACTGACGATCACCGGTGGCAGTATGGAGTTCGACTACGAGGGTGCAGCGCCGCAGGTCAATCGGTTCTTCAACTCGAAGCCGTACATCATCGCGTCGGAGTTCATGTCCTTCTTCGTTGAGCGATTCACACGTGATCTTCCGTTCAACGGCGGGTTGTTCGCGCCGATCGAATTCAAATGTCCTCCCGGGTCCATCGTCAATTGCAACAAGCCCGCGCCGAACGCCGCCGGTCACATGCATGTCGCGCACCGCGCAGCGGATCTCGCCCTCCAAGCCGTCATGCTTGCGATCGCAGCCTCCCCCAACTCCTCTCTGAGAGAGTTCCTCGTCGGACCGGATGGCTGCCAGGGAATCGGTATCTCGCTCTTCTCCTGGGCTCAAGGCGACGGCCAGCGAGACGCGTACATCGCAATCGACGGGATGCTGGTCGGGGCCGCGGCAGGTATTGCGCGTGATGGCGGAGATCTGATGAGAAACACGCTGGGATACGAAGAGGAAGGAGCAATCCCGGATATCGAGGTTCTGGAATCCTGGTATCCACTCCTCTTCGCGGAACGTCGTGTTCGCAACGGGGTCGAAGGCGCGGGTGCACTCCGCGCCGGCGGCGGGGCGCAGATCCGGTGGCAGCCACATGGTGTGGACGAGATCGTCTGCACCACGCTGGCAGAGACCCAGTACATGCCGATACCCGGTCTCGGAGGTGGTTTGCCGGGCGCGGACACTCGTTTCACAGTGTTCCGGCAGGACGGCCCGCCCGAACGCCTGGACATCAACAGTGACGGGACCGTTATCCGTCCCGGTGACTTCTGGGAAATGCGCCTGCCGTCCGGCGGCGGCTTCGGTGATCCGCTGGCGCGTGTTCCGTCGGAGGTCGCTGAGGACATCAGGACTTCGCGTTTCGGTATCGACGAAGCAAGCGACGTGTACGGCGTGGTGCTCGACGCCGACGGAAATGCTGATCTCGCCGCGACTGAGATTCGGCGCGCGGAGATCCTGAAAGACCGTTTGGCGCGATCCGTTCCGCCTGTCTGCCGTCCAGAGAACGCGCCCCCGATGAATCCTTCTTCAGCGGTTCCCCTTTACTGGGGTGTGACGCAGTGCGAGGGTTACGCTTACAGCGCCGAGAGCGGAACTGTGCTTGCACAGGCGCCCAGGCATTGGTCCGATGGTTGCGCTGTGCTGGAAGTGAAGCGGGAGCAGCCCACAGACGGACAACGAGTGGTGACTCGCAGCTACCTGGATCCGGCTACCGGGCGCGCGCTCCACGTCGAAACGGTGCTCGAGGGCGCTCCTAGGTCCTTCGAGATGGCACCGGAGCGCTGGACCTCGGTTGGCAAATGAACCAACATGATTCGACAGGCGACGAAACCTGCCGGACCGGCACAGGTGAGCTCCCGTGCCGTGTCGGATACCCCCACAGGAGGAACCCATGACCGCCACTGCTGCTTTGGTTCGCCACGCCGGTAAGTTCTTTATAGGCGGAGAGTGGGTCGAGCCGTCATCAGACGCCTCGATCGACGTCGTAGATTCCGACACCGAGACGGTGTTTCTCACAGTCGCCGAGGCGCAGGCCGCTGACATGGATCGGGCCATCTCGGCGGCCCGAACGGCCTTCGATGAGGGTCCTTGGCCGCGGTTCTCGCCGGACCGCCGCGCGGAGTACCTGCGGGGATTCGCGCAGGCGCTTCGGGATCGCGCCGGCGATCTCGCCGAGATCTGGCCGCGCCAGTCCGGGATTCTGCAGTCGGTGGCTACGGCCTATCTCCCGTCGGAGATCGGCAATTTGGACTCCTATGCAGATCTGGCCGGGACCTTCCCGTTCGAAGAGCAGCATCGGCCTTCTGCGGGAAGTGGTTTCGCTCTTCTTCGACGTGAGCCTGTCGGTGTGGTGGGAGCGATCCTTCCTTGGAATGGGCCGCTGAGCCAAATGATCCACAAGATCGGCCCAGCGCTGCTCGCGGGATGCACGGTGGTCGTCAAGGCCCCGCCCGAGGCCCCGGGGGAGACCTACCTCATCGCAGAGATCGCTGAGGAGTTGCAGCTGCCGCCTGGCGTGCTCAACATCGTTACCGCAGATCGAGAAGTGTCCGAGCGTCTCGTTCGAGACCCTCGGGTCGACAAGATCTCGTTCACCGGTTCGACCGCCGTTGGTCGGAGGATTGCAACGGTCCTGGGCGAACGAATCGGTCGCTATACGCTTGAGCTCGGTGGCAAGTCGGCGGCGGTGATCCTCGAGGACGCGGACATCGAGGCTGCGGCCTCCAATCTGGCTGCAGCGCAATGCCTACAAACCGGACAGGTGTGCGCGTCGTTGACGCGGGTCATCGTTCCTCGCCGCCTCCACGACGCAGTCGCCGAAGCGCTGGCTGCCAACTTCTCCGCCGTGCGTGTCGGTTCTCCATTCGATCCGGAGTCACAGATGGGCCCGCTCGGAATGAGCCGGCAGCGCGACAGCGTGGAACGCTACATCGCCAAGGGTGTCGCCGAAGGCGCGCGTCTGGTGACCGGTGGTGGGCGACCTCGGCATCTCGATCGCGGCTTCTACATCGAACCGACGCTGTTCGCGCAGGTTGACAACTCTCACACGATTGCTCAGGAAGAAATCTTCGGCCCGGTGTTGAGCGTCATTCCTGCCGACGATGAGGCCGATGCGGTCAGGATTGCGAACGACACCATCTACGGGCTGAACGCTGCCGTGTTCACTCAGGACGTCGACCGTGCTCAGGCCGTTGCCTGTCAACTGCGTTCCGGTACCGTTGGTGTCAATGCCTTCACGGCAGACTTCGGTATTGCGTTCGGCGGGTTCAAGCAGTCTGGTGTCGGCCGTGAAGGAGGTCGCGAAGGCCTGCTGCCCTACCTTGAGGTGAAGACGATCCTCGGTGGCGATCAGGCCCCGACAGGGTACTCGTTGATTTGAGCAGGATGGATCAGCCCAAGTAGTAGAGGACGTATTCGAGGTGGTTAAGTGAGCGCTGGACAACAACTGGTCGCCGAACAGTCCATTTCGCCCGACTCGGGGGAGCACTGGGCGGTAGAGGGCTCGTGGAGGGTTGCCGACGGAATCACTCGAATCCCGTTGCCGTTGCCGTTGGACGGTTTGAAAGCCATCAACGTCTATGTTCTGGAGGCGGACGACGGA
This sequence comes from Rhodococcus sp. NPDC057014, assembly GCF_042673295.1. Classification (NCBI taxonomy): domain Bacteria; kingdom Bacillati; phylum Actinomycetota; class Actinomycetes; order Mycobacteriales; family Nocardiaceae; genus Rhodococcus; species Rhodococcus sp. NPDC057014. The sequence goes on along the minus strand of NZ_JBHUSF010000077.1, from coordinate 935 downwards.
TTGACCGTTGTCGACGGCGGGTGGGCGATTCCGGTCGCACGTGAGCAGTTTGCACGTTCGCTGAAGTTGATCGGAGCGACATTTGCCGACATTCGACGCTTTCTGGTCACCCATGTGCATCGCGACCACTTCACGATGGCGGCCGTCCTGGGGCACGAGTACGGCGCTGAGGTGATAATGGGCATCGAGGAGAAGCCGGCACTTGAACTGCTCCGCGACGCCTCGGCGCACGTCGGCCCTTTCCAGGCCGAGCTTCGGGCTGCCGGTGCGACAGAACTGGCCGAGCAGTGGAGCCGGTTCGACGAGGATTTGCGGCACGATCCTTCGCACTGGGCCGAGCCCGACACCTGGATCCAGGGCGACGGCACCTGGAAGGTCGGCGAGCGGACGATCGACGCGGTGCACACACCGGGTCACACTCCAGGTCACTACGTGTATGCCGTTCGGGCTGAGGGTATTCTGTTCAGCGGAGATCATGTTCTCCCGTCAATCACTCCGTCGATCGGTTACACGGTGTCGCCGGTCGACCAGCCCCTCGGCCAGTTCATGACGTCGCTGGCCAAGATCCGCGACCTGCCGGATATGAGGATCCTGCCTGCTCACGGTCCGGTGGCTCCGTCGACACATGACCGGGCGGACGAGTTGTTGGCGTTTCACGAGTCACGTCTGGCTCTTTGCCTCACCTCCTTGCGGAATCGGGGACTCACCACCTCGTTGACGGTGGCTCGCGACCTGAAGTGGACACGGCATGAGTGTGCCTTCGACTCGCTTGACGTGTTCAACCAGGGCATGGCCGCCATGGAGACCAAAGCGCATCTCGAGGAGTTGGTCGCTCGCGATCTGGCTGCGGTGACCGATCTGGCCGGTCGCCGCGAGTTCGAAGCCATGGATTGAGCAGCTGATCGGTCGAACGGGATCATGCCTGGGATAAAGCG
>NZ_JBHUSF010000076.1:0-32201 GCF_042673295.1 Rhodococcus sp. NPDC057014 | reverse complement strand
CCGCTGTGATGGTCGTCGTAGCCCAGGACTTTCATCGCGCGCGTGATGTGGACGCCGGGGGTGTCCCGCGGTACCAGGATCATGCTCTGCTGGCGGTGCCGGTCGGCCGACGGATCCGTCTTGCCCATCACGATCAGGATCTCGGCGTTGGGATTCATCGCCCCGCTGATGTACCACTTGCGGCCGTTGATCACGTAGTCGCCGCCGTCGCGAACGATACTGGTGGAGATGTTGGTGGCGTCCGACGACGCGACGTCTGGCTCGGTCATGGCGAAGGCCGAACGGATCTCGGCCTCGAGCAACGGGGTGAGCCACTCCTTCTTCTGCTGCTCGGTGCCGAACATCGACAGCAGTTCCATGTTGCCGGTGTCGGGGGCCGAACAGTTCAGCGCCGCGGGAGCGAGGAGTTTGCTGCGGCCGGTGATCTCGGCGAGCGGTGCGTACTGCACGTTCGTCAGCCCGGCCCCCTCGGCCCCGGGGAGGAAGAGGTTCCACAGCCCACGGCTGCGTGCCTCGGCTCTCAGCTTCTGCAGGATCGGCGACTCCGACCACGCGAAGCGGTTCCCGAGGCCGTCCAGCTCATCCAGGTACGCCGCCTCGGCCGGGTAGACGTGCCCGTACATGAAGTCGACGAGTTCCTTGCGCAACTCGTCGGTCCGGGCGTCTGTCGAGAATTCCATCTATTTGTGCTCCTTCAGTGAGTCGAGCCCGAGTTCGAGCAGCAACGGCACAGTGCTGCCACTGTCTTCGAAACCCGCACCCACGGTTTGACGATTGATGTGCCGATACCGGACGCCCTCGGAGATCGCGGCGAGCTTGAAGCAGGCCAGACCGAGGTGGAAGCCGAATCCCTCCAGTTCACGGCCGCTCTCGGTTTCGTAGTGTTCGATGATCTGTTTCTCGGTGAGGTAGCCGGGTGCCAGCGTCGCGTCGTACTTGGCCGGTTCCGTCGTCTCCCGTTCGGCCACGATCTTCGCTCGCCGCTGATAGGTGAGCATCAGGGCCAGGTCCAGAAGCGGGTCGCCCAGCGTCGCCAGCTCCCAGTCGATGACCGCGGCAGGCATGTCGTCGGCGCCGACGAGCACGTTGTCCAGGCGGAAATCACCGTGGACGATGCCCGCGGCCGACGTCGTGGGGACGGCCGCGACGAGTGCCGTGTAGAGCTCGTCGGCGCCGGGGAGATCGCGGGTGTAGGACGCGTCCAGCTGCGTCTTCCAGCGTGTCACCTGCCGTCCCAGGAAGCCTTCGGGACGACCGAAGTCGTTCAGGCCCACGTCTCGCGGTTCTACCCGGTGCAGCGTTGCCAGTGTGCGCACCAGCTCGACGGAGATGGCCCGGGTTCGAGCGGCACCGAGTGGCCTGAGCTCGTCGGCGTACCGATAGGGCACGCCCTCGATCCGCTCCATGAGGTAGAAGTCGGTGCCGAGAACGTCCTTGTCGTCGCAGTAGGCGATCATCGCCGGCACCGGGACGTCGGTGGTTCGAAGTGCGCCGGCCATTCGGTACTCCCGGCGCATGTCGTGAGCCGTCGCCATCACCTCGCCCAGGGGCGCACGGCGCACGATCCACTGGTTTTCACCATCGGTGAGGTCGTAGGTCAGATTCGACTTCCCACCCTCGATCAGGCGGGCCGACAGTTCCCCCGCCACCAGGCCCGGTCGCTCCCCGGCCAGCCAGTCGGTGATTCGATCGAGATCCAGCCCGGGCGGGGATTGGGGACGCGTCGGGGCGGCACCTGTTCGTGTGTACTCCATGTGAGACCTCACGCCCGTGCGAAGGCGGGGACTATCTGCTCGTAACTGATAGCGCCTTCCTTCGCGTTTCCGAAGCGGACGGCAAGGTCGATCATGTGGTCGACCTGATCCTTGGGCGCCTTGAACATCGGTTGCAATTTCGGCGCCACATCCTGCGCGTAGTGCTCGATGTAGGCCTTGGCGATTTCGGGTGCGTTGCCGTCGAAGGTGCCGGAGTTCAGGATTTCCGCTGCTTCGTCCTTGTGGGAGAGCATCCATTCGCTGCCCTCCGACTGTGCTCGAAGCCAGTTCTTCAGCACGTCCTCGTGCTCCTCGGCAAAACTTTCGCTGGTGGAAATGCAGACCACGGCCTGATTGCGCAACGTCTCGGGCATCGACGGCCTGCCGAAGTCGAGCAGCACCGATCCGCCCGTCTCCCGGGCGATGAACAGCCCCGAACTCCATTGGACCGAGACGTAGCCGTCGAGTCGCCCGGCCTTCATGTTCGGGATCGCCGAGGCAGACGGGCCGACCGCCAGATGGGTGACGTCGGAGGATTGCATACCGGCCAGCTCGAGAGCGAGGTCCAGTTGCAGATCACCGCCCGCGCCGATGGCGCTCACCCCGATCGACTTGCCTTTCAGCGACTGCATCTTCTCTTCGAACGTCGCGTCTTCGCCGGGCCAATTGCCGTTCGGGCCGACGACGATCCCGTACGTGGTGGACACGTTCTTCAGACCGATGATGACCGGTCGCTTGCCCTGGGTGCTGTTGGCGTGAGCACCCATCAGCAGCAGGGTGTCGGAGCTGTAGCCGTCGACAGCGCCCGCGGAGACGAGCTGTAGCGCCTGCACACCGCTCTGCGGGGTGATGAACTTCGGAACGTCGAGGTTGTTCCTGGCGAAGTCGTCGTTGGCAAGATTCACCGCATCGAGGAGAAACGTGTCACCCGGAAACGATCCGATGGTGAACTTGGCGGCCCGGCCCGAGGCACCGGCGCCCGGCCCGCCCCCGCAGGCCGCGAGCAACGAGGTGGCGCCGACCGCCGCCGTGCCGAGACCGAGATACTTCAACATCGACCTTCTCGAGATGGTGCTGTCCAATGCCCGCAGTTCTCCGAAGGGCGAGTCACCTTGCTTCGACCCAAACATTCGTACTCCTAGTGATCAGTGCATGCCTGGTGGCCTGACGATGTGCTGCCCCCGGTGTCCGCAAACTGGCTACCGGCCGATCCCGGTGTGCTCCATCACCACTCGGCCGACGGTCTTTCCGTCCCCCAGGCTCTGCAGGGCCGCAGGCACTGCGTCCATCGAGACCCGTTGGCTGACGAAGGGATCGATGGCTCCGGAGTCTGCCAGCGTGCACAGTTCCTGGTGGCATCGATCGACCGCGCCGGGATTCTTCGTGTTGTAGAGCCCCCAGTGAATCCCCAGGATCGAGTAGTTCTTGACCAGTGCGTGGTTGAGCGCCGCGGTCTGGATCTCGCCGCCCGCGAAGCCGACGACCAGAATCCGACCCTCGAACGCAATGCATTTGGTCGAACGGTGGTAGACGTCGCCTCCCACCGGGTCGTAGACGACGTCGGCGCCTCTGCCTTCGGTGAATTCCTTGACGACCCCGACGAAGTCCTCCTGCCTGCGGTCGACGACGACATCGGCACCGAGTTGCCTGGCGTAGGCGGCCTTCTCCTCGCCGCCCACGACACCGACGACCCGGGCACCGGCGGCCTTGCCGAGCTGGATGGCCGCGCTGCCGACACCGCCGGCGGCCGCGTGAACCAGGAGGGTCTCCCCCTCCCGGATCCTGGCCAGCCGATGGAGTCCGAACCAGCCGGTCTGATACCCGATGAACAGGCAGGAGGCCTGCGCGTCGTCGAGTGAGGCCGGCGCCGGATGGGTCGTGCTCTGGTCCATCAGGGCGTACTCGGCGAATCCGCCGTAGGGAAGGGTGGTCAGGCCCAGCACCCGGTCGCCGACCGCTGCCCGCACGACGTCCGGCCCGACCGCGACGACCTCGCCGCAGACTTCACGTCCGGGGGTGAAGGGCAGGTCGGGGCGCACCTGGTACTTGCCACGGCACATCAGCACGTCCGGGAAGTTGGCTGCGCCCGCCAGGACCCGCACGAGGACCTGCCCTGCACCGGGTTCGGGAACATCACCTTCGACGAGGTGGACGACGTCGATCGGTTCGCCGAGTTGCGTGACCGACCACGATTTCATGCGGCGGGGAATCGATGTGTTCATGCCGTCTCGAATTCGACGAGGGGCTGACCGGACGCGACGCTGTCGCCCTCGGCGACGTGGACTGCCACGACCGTGCCTGCATCTTCGGCGAGGATCGGGATCTCCATCTTCATGGCTTCGAGAATCATCAACGTCGCCTCCTCCTCCACCCGGTCACCCGGTGCGACGAGGATCTTCCACACGTTGGCACCCATATCCGACTGAATCGTCTCCGACATCTCACGCACTCCTTCCGGCCAAGTTCTTCTGTCTCCGTTGGATCTTCTCGACCACACCGGTGTCGTAGCGCCCGCTCGTGAACTCCTCCGAGCCGAGCACCTGTTCGAGGAAGGGCTTGTTGGTGACGAGCCCCTCGATCACGAACTCCCTGCAGGCCGCGAGGGCGCGGGCGCGCGCCTCCTCACGGGTCGCGCCGAACGCGCACACCTTGGCCAGCAACGAGTCGAAGTGCGGCGTCACCTCGGTGCCCGCCGTATAGCCCGAGTCGACCCGGATACCGGGCCCGGTCGGCTCCTGCCACACGTCGATCGGCCCCGGGCGTGGGAAGAACCTCTTGGGGTCTTCCGCGCAGATCCGTAACTCGATCGCGTGACCGCGCGAGACGGGGGCGAAACCCGGTGTGGTGGTGCCCGACACCGCGATGCTCAGCTGCTGCTCGACCAGATCGACACCGTGAGTGAGTTCGGTGATCGGGTGCTCGACCTGGATGCGGGTGTTCATCTCGAGGAACACGAAGTCGCCGGTGACGGCGTCGAGCAGGAATTCCACCGTACCCGCATTCCGATAGCCCACGGCCCGAGCGGCCGCGATCGAACTCTCGACGAGGCGGTTCCTCAGGGCCGGATCCAGGTGCGGGGCCGGGCTCTCCTCGATCAGTTTCTGGTGACGTCGTTGCGTCGAGCAGTCCCGTTCTCCCAGAGCGACGATCGAACCGTCCTCCAGACCGAGGATCTGGATCTCGACGTGCCGCGCGGACGACACATACCGTTCGACGAAGACCCGATCGGAACCGAAGCTCCGCGCCGCCATCGATTTGGTGTTCTCGAACGCCTTGCGCAGGCCTTCTTCGTCGTGAGCAACGGCCATGCCGATTCCGCCGCCGCCGGCGGAGGCCTTCACCATCACCGGGTATCCGAGACGCCCTGCCTCCGCGACGGCTTCGTCGCCCGTCTCGAGCGCCGCGCCGACGTCACCGCTGATCGGCACACCGGCTGCAGCCACCACGCGGCGGGACTCGACCTTGTCACCCATGACCTCGATGACCTCGGCGCTCGGGCCGACCCACGTCAGTCCGGACTGGGTTACCAGCCGGGCGAAGTCGGCGTTCTCTGCCAGGAATCCGTAGCCCGGGTGCACGGCGGTCGCACCGGCTTGCTGTGCGATTCGCACGATCTGGGCGCCATCGAGGTACGCCTGCACCGGCGTGTCGCCCTCGAGCTGAACGGCCTGGTCGGCCTCGCCGATGTAGGGCAGGTCCGCATCGACCTTGTGGTAGACCGCGACTGTGCGGACACCGAGCGTGTTGGCGGTCGAGATGATTCGCCGGGCGATCTCGCCGCGATTCGCGACCAGCAGGCAATCTGGATATGAGTTCATCACATCGTCCTCAGTAACTCGTCGGCCAGGCGCGCAGCAGGTGCTCGCCGATGCCGTTGGTGCGGGCTCGGTAGTGGTCTTTCAGCGCACCGAGGATGAAGTCACGGGTCTCGGCGGGATCGATGACCTGTTCGACGCCGAAGACGCGTGCCACGTCGTACGCGGTAGTCCCCTTGGCCATCTCGGCGAGGCGCTGAGCATAGAGTTCCGGGTCGGATTCCGCGTCGACTCCGTGGACGACCGACACCGCGGACGTGGGATCCATGAAGCTCACCTCCGTGGACCACCAGCCTGCCGTCGTGTCGGCGGTCAGTCCGCCGCCCATGTTGATGTAGGCCTGGCCGTAGTTCTTGCGAAGCGTGACAGCGATCTTCGGCACGGTCACCAGGGACAAGGCGTTCATCCAGTTGATGACCTTGCCTGCGATCTTGTTCCGCTCGGCTTCCAACCCGATCAGGAATCCCGGCTGGTCGACGAGGAACACGACGGGAATGTTGTAGGAGTCGCAGAGAACCAGGAAGCTGGTCGCCTTGTCGCATGCCGGACCGTCGAGCGCCCCGCCCTTGAACATCGGGTTGTTGGCGATGATGCCGACGCTCTGTCCACCGATCCGGACCAGCGAGGTGTCCAGACTCTTGCCGTAACGCGCCTTGATCGGGAACACCGAACCGGTGTCGGCGACGATCTCGATGACCTTGCGCACGTCATAGGTCTGCGTGCGGGCCTGGGGAACGATGTCGTTGAGTTCGGCCGCGCGCTCACCGGATCCGGTCGGGATCGGCGCGACCGGCGGTGTCTCTCCGTTGTGCGAAGGCAGGTACGAGAGGAACCGGCGGATCAGTTCGATCGCTTCCTCGTCGGTGTCGGCGACGGCATCGGCGTAGCCGGTGACCTCGGCATGGACCTTCCAGCCTCCGAGCTCCTGGGCGTCGACTTGCTGCCCGGTGGCGCGGCTGACCAGTCCGGGGCTCGACACCGCCAGGACACTCCCCTTGCGGAAGACCGCGAAATCCGCGGACACGGTGTGCCACGCGGCCGATCCGAAGCAGTACCCGAATGCGGCAGATGCCCACGGGCTTTCGCGTTGCCGGAGAAACCGCTTCTTGCTGTTGGCGGCGCCCATTCCGGTCCCGCCCATCGCGTCCGGCATCCGGACCCCGGTGGACTCCGACAGGTAGACCAGCGGCATCCCGACCTGAACGACGAGTTCCTTGAAATGGGACATCTTCTTGTTGCTCACCGGACTGCTCGACGACCCCTTGACGGTGAAGTCGTAGGCGATGACGGCTGCGCGCCGGCCGTCGACCTCACCGGTTCCGGTCACCTTGCCGTCCGCGGGTGTCTTGTCGCGATCGGCATCGACGGCCGAGGTCGTGAACAACCCGCTTTCCCGGAAGGTTCCGGGGTCGAGCATCAACGCAATCCTCTCGCGGGCGTTGAGTATGCCCTCGGCGCGCCGCTGCTCCAGCTTCTTCGGGCCACCCATCGCCAGCGCGGCCGCGCGGCGTTCTTCGTGCTCCTGCTCGCGGCTGAGCGTGGGTTCGGCCATCACTGTGTCCTGTGACATCTCTACTACCTTCCGTCTGCGTCGCGTGACGCCTGGTATGTCCGCTGTCCCTGCTCGAGAACCGCCCGTGCGGCGAGGGCCGCGTCCTCGAAGGCCGGAAAGACCGGGATTCCGCGTGTGCGGGCGCGGTGCGCGTACGTCGTGATCAATGCCTCCGTGTCTGCGCTGCCGTCGGTCTTGAGCACGAGAAGCTGGTGGGTGTTCGACGTGGCTTCGTCGCGGGCGCCTGCGATCGAGTCGATGACGGTGCCGGTCACGTCGCCGTGCGTTTCACCGAGGTTGCGCTGGATGATGCCCACATTGAGGTGGGAGATCAGCACTGCCGGCTCACTGCCGGCTAGCACCACCGCGAGAACGTCCTTCGCGATCGCACCGTTCTTGACGGCGAGCGTCCCCGCGGGCACGTCGATCGGGTTGCGCAGTCCGTTGCCCGGCGGCAGGCCCAGGCCGTCCAGTTCCTCGACCACGGAATCGGCGAGCGGCGGTGTCGCCAGCCCCTGCCGCTCGAGTGCGTCGGCGCCGAGGACGCTCGCGCCGCCGCCGTTGCCGAACAGAACAGCATCGCGACCGTTCGGCTTGACCGTGAGGTCGAGGGTGGACAGGGCGTGCAGGGCCGTCGCGAAGTCCTCGAGTGAATCGACGAGTGTCATTCCGGCCTGCCGCGCGATCGCGGGCCACAGTCGGTGATTTCCCGCGAGGGCACCGGTGTGACTGGTCGCCGCCCGCGAGCCTTCGCTGGTTCGGCCACCGGCGAGAAGCACTACCGGCTTGCGCATTTCGGCGCGGGTCAGCACGTCGAGCACCTCTCGTGCCGCCGCCAGTGACTCGAGGTACACGCCGATGACACGGACCTCGTCGTTCCGGAGGGCGGATTCGACGAGCTCTGCAGCGGTGACGTCTGCGCCGTTCCCGATGCTGACCACGCTGTGAAAGTCGATGCCGCGCAACGATCCGACGCGCAGGATGTCGACACTCAGCCCGCCGCTCTGCGAGACCACAGCCGTCGTCCCCGGTGTCAGGGGAGCTTCGGGCACGAACGAGAGTCGACCGGCCGAGGCGTGTGTGCCCAGGCAGTTCGGGCCGATCAGCCGAATGCCCGCGTCGCGGACGGTCTGGACCAGGGTCGCCTCGAGATCTTTTCCTTCCTCGACCTCACCGAAGCCGCTGGAGATCACCTGGGCAAACCGAACTCGGCCGGCGCCTCGGCTCAGCGCCTCGCTGACACGGGTCGCAGGCAGCGCCACGAACGCGTAGTCGATCGGTTGATCGACCTCGGCCAGCGACCGCGCCGTGGGAAGTCCTTCGATGCTGTCCGCGGTCGGGTGTATCGGCACGATGGTGCCGTCGAACCCGCCGCTCAGAATGTTCCGGATGAACCGGTTCGCGAGATTCGGCCGCTGACCGCTCGCGCCGAGGACGGCGATCCTGCGCGGATGAAACAGCGGCGTGAAATCGGTGGCCCGGCCGTCATCGCTGTCGCCGGGTGCCGATCCGGTGTCTTCCACCGGACCGACGACGAAACGTGCGTCCACGGCCACTGCGCGTGTTCCGGAAACGATGACCGGGTTCAGGTCGATCTCGATCACGTCGTCCGGCAGCGACTGCAGCAGACCGTTCGGCCCGGCGAGTCGCGAGATCAGTGTCACCAAGGCAGGAATGTCTGCCTTCTCCCCACCGCGGGCTCCGTCGAGCACCTTCATGCCACGCAGTTCGTGCAGCATGTCGAGGATTTGTTCGTTCGCGAGCGGTGCGAGACCGAACGCCACATCTTCGAAGACCTCGACCAGTACGCCGCCGAGGCCCACCATGACGGTCCAGCCCAGCCCCGGAGCCCGGACTGCTCCGACGATCACTTCGTGACCGGACGGCACCATTTCCTCGACGAGGAGGCCGTCCAAGCGGTGCCCGGCGGCGGCGAGCCGCTCGCCCATCCGTGCAGCGACCTCGTCGATCTCGTCGCGGCGCACCCCCACCCGGACGCCGCCGGCGTCGGACTTGTGGACGAGCGTGGACGAGATGGCCTTGACGACCAACGGCTCGCGAATGTCGTCGGAAATCATTTGGCCGACAGCAATTTCGATGCCCCGGGGGGTGTCGATCCCGAAGGCGGAGAGCAGGGATTTACCTTCCGCCTCCGTGAACATCGCCGATTCTCTCTCCCGTGCAACGGAAATGAGTTCGGCGACTGCGTCCCGGGTGCATGGCTGTGCTGTATCGACTGACACCTGAAGTTCCTCACTGAACGTCGGATCCGGCGGCGATCTCGCTCGCTCGGCACGTGTTTCAGTGTGGTCAGCCGCACACGGCTTGGGAAGGTCCGCAGCGTTGGCGGGGTGATACGGGTGCGCTATCGGGTCTCAGCCGACGTGTCCCGATCGACGACGCCGTCAGTAATTCTTGGCAGATTCCCGCAACAGGCCCAGGAAGGCCTGCACCGCCGACGTCCGCGCTTCGTCGTTCCGCACGATCGCGGAGATGCGGGCATGGGCCCACTCGAACGGGAGGGGCACGAGTGCGACGCCGTTGCCGCTCACCGTCGAGCTGAGAAGTGTGTTCGCCATGCAGATCCCGACGCCGGCGCGCACCATGTTCTGCGACGCTTCGGCGTTGTTGGTGGCGTAGACGATCCTGGCTTCGATTCCGTCGAGTAGCTGCTCGAAAGCGGTACGGAGGATGCTGGTCTCCGCCGGGAAGATCAGCGGCTCGCCCTCCAGGTCGGCGGCCTCGAAGCCGTCCTTGCTGGCGAGGCGATGGTTTTCCGGTACCGCCAGCACCAGCCGGCCGGAGATCAAGTCGACGTGGTGCAGCAGAGCCTGCTCCGCCGGAATCAGATCGATTCCGGCCAGACGCGTCACCAGACCCACGTCGAAATGGCCGCTGAGGACGCCGCGGCTCACCATTCTCGACGGGCCTTCCTCCACCTCGAAGCGCACATTGGGAAAGTCGCTCAACAGGCGCTTGACCACCCCGGGAAGGATTGTCTGAGATCCCGCGGGCACCGTGCCCAGGCGGACCGTGCCGAGTTTCAGGCCGCCGATGGCGCTGGCCTCCTCGCGCATCAGGTGTTCGGCCTGAACGGCGGCGACCACGTGCGGCAGGATCCGTTCGGCCGCATACGTCGGTCGAACTCCCTTGGCACCGCGAACCACGAGCACGACGCCGAGGTCCTCCTCGAGCCGCTGCACCTGGTTGGTGATCGTCGGCTGAGAGATGTCGAGTTCCTTGGCGGCTTGACGGAACGATCCGGTCCGAAGCGCTGCTTCCAGATATCGCAACTGCTCGAATCTCATCGGTCTCCCTCGGTGCTGCTCTGCGACGTGGCCCACATTACAGCTCGCCGGGGGCTCTCCGAACTCAGCGTCGCGCTGTTCGCTGCACGCGACACGAAAACCCGAGCGGACCGACCCGGGCCGCTCAGTTCAACAGGTCGTCGAGGCCCGTCGAGTCCCGCGACAGGGAGCCGCCCTCGACGGGAATCGTTGTACCCGTGATGTATCCCGCGGCGGGCGAGAGAAGGAACGCGACGGTGGCGGCGATCTCGAAGGGCTGACCGAGTCTTCCGAGCATGGGCCGTCCGGCCAGGATCCGGGAATCGTTCGGGCTTCGCGGGGTCGCGGCAACGCGTGGCGAGAGGAAGAGGCCCGGGGCGACCACGTTGACGCGAACGCCGCGGGGTCCGTGCTCGGCGGCCAACTCCTTGGACCACACTTCCAGTGCCGCCTTGGCGGGGCCGTAGCCGGGTGCCGTTCGACCGCCGTGAGAACCCATCACACTCGAGACGTGGACGATCGCGCCGTGACCGATCAGCGGGGACAGCCGGCGCGCCGACAGAAAGGCGTGGGCCAGGTTCACCCGGAAGTCCTGATCCCACTCCGCCAGTCCGTAGTCGGCGATCTGCGTGCGATGCATCCGGCCGATGACGTCCACGTAGCCGTTGATCTGTCCGAACTCGGCGATGGCACCGGCCGCCGCGATGTCGATGCCCTCTTCGGTGGTCACGTCCGCGACCACCGACGGCATCCGCAACGAGCCGGCGACGGCGTCGACGGCGTCACCATTGACGTCGACGCACAGAACGCGGCCGCCCAGGGCGACGATCGTCCTGCTGACGTGCTCACCGATCCCGGCGCCTGCGCCGAGGACGACGTAGGAATTCCCGTCCAGCCGGAACAGGCTGTGGTGATCGATCGTCTCGGCGAGAAGTGGCTGATCGGGGTCGTCGATCTTCACCGACTCACCTCGTCCACTTGGTGACCAGCTTCTGCAGGCCGGAGATCGAGACGTCCAGGACCATGGACAGCAATCCCATGGCGATCAGGATCGCGAAGGTTTCCGCGACCTGGAAATTGTTGGTCACGACGACGAGCCGCTGCCCCAGGCCGGTGTAGGCGCCGACCATTTCCGACACCACGGCGCCGAGCACCGAGTAGACCGCGCCGAGCCTCAGGCCGCCGACGATGGCAGGCAGAGCCGCGGGAATCTCGATCTTGAAGAAGCGCTGGGTCCGCGTCATACCCAGCGACTTGGTCAGCTGAGCGATGTCGTGGTCGATGCTCTTCATCGCACCCATCGTGCTGGTCATCAGGACGAAGAACACGACGCTGAAGGCGACGAGGGCCTTCGGTCCGAAACCCAGGCCGAACCAGAGGATGAAGATCGGTGCCAACGCGGGACGCGGAAGGCTGTTCATCAAGGTCAGGAATGGCGAGGCCGCGGTGTGGAGCACCTGGACGCGGGCGAAGACGACGCCTGCGAGGATGCCGGCGATCGCACCGGTCACCAGTCCGACCATCGCCCCGCTGAACGTCGCCGTCACGTCGGTCCAGAAGACGCCGTCGCTCAGCTGGTCGATGAACGCGCGCGCGACGTCGAGTGGGGCGGAGATCATCATCGGGTCGACGATCATGTTTCCGGAGACATACGCCCAGCCGGAGACGAACAGTGCGAGTGCACCCACCCGGAGCGACCAGACGAGGAGCTTCTCGTTGCGCCGGGTGCGACGCCGCTCCACGAGGATCGCGTTGTCGATGTCCGCCGCGTCGTCGTTGTTCGCGACTCCGCCGATCGGTGCGACCGTGCGGGGCGCTTCAGTGATGGATTCCATGCCGGGACCTTCCCTTCGGGTCTTCTTGACGGCTGTGTCGGTCAGGCATCGAGCGGTCCTCGGACGAGCTCGACGTCGGCGGCCGAGGAGGTGTGGGGGCCGCCGGTGACCTGCAGGACGGTTCCCGTGATGAAGCTTGCGGCGTCGGAGCACAGGTACAGGCACGCATCGGCGACTTCTTCCGGCCTTCCGACGCGTCCGAGTGCGAGGTAGCGGCCGAACTTCTGCTCGGTTTCCGGAGAGGCGAAACGGGACGCCGGCGTCAGAGTGGCGCCGGGTTCGACGCAGTTGACCCGGATGCCACGGTCCGCCCATTCCCAGGCCATCGTCTTCGTCAGCGAGGCGAGCCCCGCTTTTGCGGCCGCGTAGGCGCCGCGGAGCGGGTGTGCGTGGTTGGCTGATCCGGATCCGACGTTGATGACGTTTCCGCCGCCCTGACGTTCGAAGACCGGCAGGCATGCGCGGGCCGTGTGGAAGGCGCCGCTGAGATTGGTATCGATCGTCGCGTTCCAGGCATTGACCGACAGGTCCTCGAGCCGCGATGCGAAGTTGCCGCCGGCATTGTTGATCAGGACGTCGATCCTCCCAAACCGCTCGAGGGCGGTCCGGACGAGATCTTCGGCGGTCTTCGGCTCGCGGATGTTGCCGGCGACGAGGGCTGCCTTCCGCCCGAGCGCTTCGACGCTCTCGACTCTCGTCTGGAGCGTTTCGGCGTTGCGCCCGTGCAGGATCAGATCTGCTCCCGCTTCGGCGAACTTGTCGGCGAGCGCCGACCCGATGCCTCCGGAAGCGCCCGTGACTATGACGACCTGGTCCGTGAAGTCGAAAGTGGTCTGACCCACCTTGTTGATGGTGGCGGCTTCTCTGGTCACCTGACGTCCTCCTCGTGATTCGCACCCTGTGTGGGCAGCTCGAGACGCACTGGGAGCCGTTCCCGGCAAGGTGCGTTCGAGTTAGCGTCGTGCCATTCGGGTCCGTGGACAATGACTGAATCGCTATCAAGGCGATAGCCGCGGACCCGCCCACATTTCCTTGACACCGCCGCCGACGTGTTCAACGATTCATGGGCCGATAGGGTGATATTCACCACAGGGTCATGCAGTCCGGATCCACCGCGGATTTTGTGCCGATTCAGCAGATCATCCGGCACGGGAGGCAGCGATCGGTCGGCCCCGCACACACATCATCGGATTGACGGTGTCCGATTCATCCCTACGGTCGAACAGTGAGAGTGAGAATCTTGTGACTGGTCCAGCTGAAACTACGACGAGGCCCACTACCGCCAAGGGGGTCTCGGTCGAGTTCGACAATGTCCGCCACGCGTTCCTCCACGGCAATCGACCGGTGCGCGTGCTGGACGACTTCAACCTCCGCATCGAGCCGTCCGAGTTCGTCAGCATCGTCGGTCCGTCGGGCTGCGGGAAGACCACGGCGCTCGGCATGGTCGGCAACCTCCTGAAGCCGCGCAGTGGAACCGTTCGCATCGACGGAGCGGAGGTGCGGCCCGGCAGCAATGATGCGGCCTTCCTCTTTGCGCGTGATGCGCTCCTTCCGTGGCGACGGGTCCGCAGCAACGTCGAACTCGGCATGGAGGTCCGGGGTGTTCCCAAGGCGGAACGACGCGAGCGCGCCGAGGAATGGCTTCGTCGTGTTCGCCTGCACGAGTTCGCCGACTCGGATGTTCTCCACCTGTCGCAGGGCATGCGCCAGCGCGTTGCGATCGCCCGCACCCTGGTCCAGAGCCCCGGCGTCCTTCTGATGGATGAGCCGTTCGCAGCGTTGGACGCCCAGACCCGCGCGATCCAGCAGGAGGAGTTCCTCCGGCTGTGGGAGGCCGAGCGACCGACGGTCATCTTCGTCACCCACGACCTCGAGGAGGCCATCCTGCTCAGCGACCGCGTCATCCTGATGGCCAGCAGGCCGGGCCGCATGGTGGTCGACATGAAGATCGAACTCGAGCGGCCGCGGCATCAGGAGATGCGCAGGTCCTCCGATCTCTTCAAAACCTATTTCCACGATATGTCCGCCCGGCTTCGGGCCGAAGTCGATCTTGCCGAACAGCGGATGATGGAAGAAAACCAGAATGACTGACACTCTGCAGACTGCGACTACCGCCGATGGCGCCACCATCGCCTATCAGCAATTCGGCCGAGGGCCACGCCTGATCACGTGCCTGCACTCCCTGGCATTGGACGGATCCTGGTATGCGCCTTTGGCCGAGGCCCTCGGAGACGACTACCGTCTGCTCGCGCCGGACTTCCGCGGGCACGGCATGACTGCGCGCGGAGGATCTGCCATCACTCTCGGTCTCGTTGCCGGGGACGTCGCCGCGATGTGGGACGCCGAGAACGTCGAGAGTTCGGTGGTGCTGGGAATCTCTTTGGGAGGCATGGTCGCTCAGGCGGTGTCGGGCAGCTTCCCGAACCGGGTCGACGCGCAGATCCTGATGGCCACCCGGGGCGCCTATGATGAGGAGGCCATTCGCGGAACTTCGGCCCGCGCGGCGGAGGTTCGTGCACCGGACGGCCTCGAGCACGCCGAGGAGATGACCATGCATCGCTGGTTCGGCGACGCATCGCGAAACGAGGCAGACCCGTTGGTTCGGAAAGCTCGCGAACAGTTCCGGAACGCCGGCGGCAACACCATCGGCGCCTATTTCGACGCCATGACCGAGGTCGGCACGTTTCACACCGATTCACCGCCCCCGACCCTCGTGGTCGGCGGCGACGACGACCGAAGCACCCCTCGTGCCGTGATCGAACAGCTCGCAGCGTCCATCACGGGTGCCGAACTGCGTTTCGCCAAGGGTGGACACCTCGCCGCCTTCGACAACCCCCGCGAAGTCGCCGCCACGGTGCGACCTTTCCTCGAGGGCCTCGACTGCTGGTAGCCACTCGGCCCACGTGCACACTGGTTCCCCATACTGCCTACGGAGACGACATGGATTTCACGCTCGATCGCGCGATGACGGAGGATGCGCTTCGCGCACACCTCGATTCGGCCCTCACGCCCGCGCTCCTGATGTTGACGGCCCACGTCACGGGTGACGCCGGCATACTGCGTACGGAATGGAAGCCCACCCGGGCGACGTTGCCTGCCAGTGGACTCGCACCCGAGACCGACGCGGAGATCAGAGCCTTCTGCCTGAAGCGCCTCGCACCGTACCTCTTCTCGCAGCGGGACTGGGCTGCACTGCCCGACGATTCCCTGCGTGAGTCGATGTGCACCTGGTTGATGGACGAGAACATCGAGGACGCCCAGGCGCTGGCCGCGGTGGCCTTCACACCCGACGACAGCGATCCTCGCGGGCCGGAGTGGAATCTCGACGAGATCGCTCCCGACAGCGGCCTGAGTGCCGTGGTCATCGGCGCCGGATTCTCCGGTCTCCTTGCCGGACTTCGACTGAAGCAGGCAGGTGTGCCCTTCACGATCCTCGAGAAGAGCACGAATGTCGGTGGCACGTGGTACGAGAACAGCTACCCGGATTGCCGGACCGACGTCCGCAGCCACATCTACACGTACTCGTTCGTTCCGCACGACTGGGTCACGCACTTCGGCCGCCAGCAGGCCATCCACGAGTACCTGTACAACTTTGCGGCGAAGAACGGTCTCCTGGAGCGCATCTCGTTCGGCACCGAAGTAACCGCGACCCGGTGGGACGAGAGCACCAGCACCTGGACGATCGACACCCGCACGTCCGACGGCGTCGCCGGCTCGTCCGAGGCTCAGATCGTCGTCAGCGCTGTGGGACAACTGAACCGGCCGATGATCCCCGCCGTCGACGGCCTCGACACCTTCACCGGCCCGGTGATGCACTCCGCACAATGGGACCACGGCGTCGATTTCGCCGGCAAACGCGTCGTCGTGATCGGGACCGGCGCCAGCGCACTGCAATTCGCTCCGGCGATCGCGAAGGAAGCGGAGCACGTCACGATCTTCCAGAGGAGTGCCCCCTGGTTGCGGTCGACGCCGGTGCTCCGGCAGGAGATCGACCCCGGCGAGCGCTGGCTCCTCACCAATCTGAAGCACTACCGCGCCTACTACCGTTTCTCCATCTTCCTGCCCCGCCTCATCGGCAACCTCCCGGCCGCAACGGTCGATCCGGACTTTCCGCCGACCGAGGTCTCGGTGTCCGCGGCCAACGAGGCCCTTCGTGTCGAGCTGACCGACTACCTCACCGAACAGGCCGGCGACCGACTCGATCTGCTCGAGCAGATCATGCCCGACTACCCGCCCGCCGCGAAGAGAATCATCTGCGACGACGGCACGTGGGTCGCCACCCTCAAGCGGGACAACGTGCGCCTGGTCAGCCAGGCCGTGCAACGGATCGACAAGGACGGTGTCTGGATCGGTGACGAGCACGTCCCCGCCGACATCATCCTGTTCGGAACCGGCTTCAAGGCTTCGGAATTCCTCGTCCCCATGACGGTGACGGGCATCGGCGGACAGGACCTGCACCAGACCTGGGGTATCGACGCCAGCGCCTACCTCGGCATCACGCTGCCCGGCTACCCCAACTTCTTCTGCATGTACGGCCCGAACACCAACACCGTCATCCACGGCAACCTGGTGTTCTTCCTCGAGTGCCAAGCCGCGTACATCATCAGCGCGGTCCAGATGCTGGCCAAGGGCGGCCACCGTTCGATGGCTCTTCGACCGGACGTGTTCACCGAGTACACCGACGAGGTCACCAAGGAGAGCGCCAAGCGCACCTGGGGCTGGTCGAAGACCCACAGCTGGTATCAGAACGCCGCCGGGCGGTCCACCATCATGTGGCCACTCCCGGCCCGGCAGTACTTCGAGCGCACCAGCGCGGTGCACGACGAGGACTACCACATCCACTGACCCGCACGACGTCATCATCCGCATTCTTCATTTCCCCGGAGGCTACTTTGATCACCGAGACGACGGCAGTTGTCGCCAACCTCGAAACCCGCTACCTGACGGGCGGTCCGGAAGACGGCGTCCCCGTCGTGTTCCTGCACGACGGCGCGTGGGGCGGCAGCGCCGACGTGACCTGGGGGCAGGTCCTGCCCCTGGCCGCGGAGAAGTACCGGGTCATCGCCCCGGACTTTCTCGGTTACGGCGGATCCGCCAAGTCCGTTCGCCTGGATGTCTCACCGTTCGCGTTCCGGATCCGGCACGTCTTCGCCTTGCTCGACCATCTCGGCATCGACGGTCCGGTACACCTGGTCGGAAATTCGTTCGGTGGATCGGTGGGTCTGCGGGCGCTGGCCGACGGTGACTATCGATCCCGGATCGCCTCGGTCACCACACTCAGTGGCACCGGTGGCCCCTGGAAAGCGCCGGACATGGGCAAGCTGCGCGACTTCGACGGTTCGGTTGCCGGAATCGAGGCGTTCGTCGACCTGCTGTGCGACGACTTCTCCAGCAGGGCCGACCAGGTGGACGCCCGGCACAGGTGGGCCGTCGCGCCCGGTCACTTCGCGTGCATGAGCGCTCCGCATCTGCCGGTACCCGAGGCGTTGCGGAAGGAGCGCCCGGCCGATCCCTACCCCGCCACACTCGCCGGCGTTCAGACCCCCGTGCTGCTCCTCGAGTGCTCCGAGGACGTGCTGCTCGAGGCCGGGTGGAGCAAACACCTCCAGGCCGAACTCCGGAATTCCCGGGCCATGGTCCTGCCGTACCGGCACTGCCCGAACATCACCCATCCGAAGGAGACGTGGGCCGTGATCGGCGAGTTCCTCGACAGCTGCACCGGCGGTACGAACTGATGCCGACCCCGGGCAGCACTGCCGCGACCGCGTCCACCGTGGGTTCGCTCGTTCTCACCGGCGGATCGTCCGGAATCGGCGCCGGGTTGGCGGGCGATCTGGCGGGCGAGTGGGACATCACCGTCGTCGATCGGGATCTGCCGGAAACGCCTGCCCCTCGTGTGACGTACCTCCAGGGCGACATCACCACCGACGACACGGTCGACACGGTTCGCAAGTCCCTGACCGAGAACGGCCGGGCAACGATCGACGGCATCGTCCACTGCGCGGGCATCGGCGCATTCGGCCCCTTCATGGAGATGCCGAAGTCCGAGTGGGAGCGGGTGCTTCTGGTCAACCTTCACGGAACACTCAATTTCGTCCAGGGCGTCGCCGACATGGTGGCGGACGGCGGCAGAATCGTCCTGTTCTCGTCCGGGACGGTCTTCAAGGCCCCGGCGAGCGCAGCGGCGTACGCGGCCTCCAAGGCCGGCGTGATCGGCTTTGCCCGCAGCCTCGCCGCGGAACTCGGGGCCAGAAACATCACGGTCAACGTGATCGCCCCCGGTTTGGTGCTGACCCCACTCTCGACGGCGATCGCCGCAGGTGAAGAGGCCAACATCAACACGCGAGCGATCAAACGACCCGCAACGGTCGAGGACTTCGTCGGCCCGACCCGATTCTTCCTCTCCCCCGGCTCCTCGTTCGTCACCGGGCAGACGCTCGTCGTCGACGGAGGTTCGATCCGCCGTTAGGCGGCGCCGCCCGGACCGCCACCTGTCGCCTGCTCGACGGCCGCGTGACCGCATTCCGGATCGTCTCGGTCCCGCGGCCGGGGCGGCGGCGATACTCTGGGAAGTGTCGTCGAGAGGCAGGCGGATGACACCACGGGTTCCGGGGCGGCACAGGGACGGATAGCGCGTTGGCAACCGACGGCGATCCGCTCCGCACACAGCGCGATACCGACACCGCGACGACGGACGAACTCCGCGCGGCCGGGTTCGACGACGCCCGGGAGATCGGGCGTGGGGGCTTCGGCGTCGTGTATCGCTGCACCCAGTCCGCTCTGGACCGCGCGGTGGCCGTCAAGGTGCTCGGCGGCAACCTCGACGACGAGAGCCGGGCCAGGTTCCTCCGGGAGCAGCGGGCGATGGGCCGGCTGACCGGGCACCCGAACGTCGTAAGTGTGCTCGAGGTCGGCGTCACGCCGAGCGGGCTTCCCTTCCTGGTGATGCCCTACCATCCGCAGGATTCCCTCGACATGCGGATTCGCCGTCAGGGTCCGCTCACCGTCACCGAGGCGCTGCGGTTGGGCGTGAAGATGGCGGGCGCGCTCGAGACGGCGCACCGGTTCGGGATCGTGCACCGCGACGTCAAGCCGAGCAACATCCTGCTCACCGACTACGACGAGCCGGCGCTGACGGACTTCGGCATCGCGCACATCACCGGCGGCTTCCAGACCGCGACGGGGACCATCACCGGATCGCCCGCGTTCACCGCCCCGGAGGTCCTCGAGGGCGACACCCCGGGTCCGTCCTCCGACGTGTACGGCCTCGGGGCGACACTGTTCGCCGCGCTGACCGGACATGCGGCGTTCGAGCGCCGGAGCGGCGAACAGGTGGTCGCGCAGTTCCTGCGGATCACCACGCAACCGGCGCCGGACCTCCGGGAGTCGGGTATCGACGCCGACGTGGCCGCCATGCTGGAACGGGCCATGTCGCGAGACGCGCACGAGCGCCCGTCCGCGGCGATGCTGGGTGAAGCGCTGCAGGACATCCAATTTCGCCGCGGTGTCCCGGTCGACGACATGGCGTTGGGCCCGGACCCCGATGCCGAGCGAGACGCGCAGCGCCCGACGTCGCCCGGACGATCATCCGGCGGAACCCCCTCGGGAACGCCGACCGACGGGAGCCTTCCGCTGGACTTGACGAGCTTCGTCGGCCGGCGAAAAGAGCTCGCCGAGGCCAAGAAACTGCTCTCGGCGTCACGGCTGGTCACGTTGACCGGAATCGGCGGTGTCGGCAAGACCCGACTGGCACTGCGCGTCGCGACCACCATCCGGCGGGCATTCGACGACGGGGTCCGGATGGTCGAATTGGGCGAATTGCGCGACGGATCGTTGCTGGGAGAAGTCGTGGCGGCCGGGCTGGGATTGCGGCAGCGGTCGCCGAGACCGCTGCAGACCCTCGTGGAGTTCCTGGAGCCGCGCGACATGCTGCTGGTCCTCGACAACTGCGAGCAGGTGGTGGACGCGGCGGCAGACCTGACGGAGACCGTGCTGCGTACCTGCCCGGGCCTGCGGATTCTCGCGACGAGTCGCGAAACCCTGGACGTCGCGGGGGAAGCGGCCCTGCGCGTTCGCCCACTGGCGCTTCCGGATTCGGACAGCGAGCCGTCGCTGAAGAGTCTGCCCGGCTACGACGCGGTGACGCTGTTCGCCGAACGGGCCGCCACGGCGGTGCCCGGCTTCGAGGTCACCGAGGACAATGCCGCGACCATTGCCCGGATCTGTATCCGGCTGGACGGCCTGCCCCTGGCCATCGAATTGGCGGCGGCGAGACTGCGTTCGATGTCGCCGGAACAGATTCTGCAGCGGTTGACCAACCGGTACGGGCTGCTGACCCGCGGAAGCCGGAGTGCGCCGACCAGGCAGCAGACGTTGCGGTGGAGCATCGACTGGAGCTACGACCTGTGTGTCCCGGCCGAGCAGCAACTGTGGTCGCGGCTGTCGGTCTTCGCAGGCAGCTTCGAACTGGACGCCGCCGAGGAGGTGTCCATGTACGACGCCGAACCGGCCGGTCTCATCGATCTCGTCGCATCGCTCGTGGACAAGTCGATCCTCATCCGCGAGGGTTCGGGGGCGGTGGTGCGATTCCGGATGCTCGAAACGCTGCGCGAGTACGGCCGGGAGAAGCTCGAACAGGACAGCACCCTCTCGGATCTCCAGCGGCGGCATCACAGCTGGTACCGGCAATTCGCCCTTCAGGCCGAATCCGAATGGATCGGCCCCCGGCAGGTCGCCTGGCTCGCCCGGCTCGAGCGGGAACAACCCAACCTGCGCGAAGCGATGGAGTACGGCCTGTCCACGGCTGCCGACTCGGCCGATGCGGGGCTGGAGATCGCGACCGCACTGTATCCGTTCTGGGTTTCCCGTGGGCTGCTGCGAGAGGGACGCCGCTGGCTCGACCGTGCACTGGCGGTGGAGGGCGAACACGACACCGCACTCCGGGTCAAGGCATTGCATTCGGCCGCCATCCTCGCCAGCCGGCACGAAGACCTCGAGCGGGCAGCCGAACTGATCGACGAAGGGCGGGTGCTCGCCGAGACCCGGGGCAGTGCATTCGATCGCGCACTGATGCGTCAGGCCGACGGAGCGCAGGCCGTGCACGCCGGCAACCCGCAGCACGCCGTGAGCTCGTTCACCGAGGCTCTCCAGGTGTTACGCGGCGAGGGCGACCTTTTCGCGCACGTCGCGTCGTTGCATGCGCTCGGATTGGCCCATGAGATCCTCGGGCACGCCGAGGCCGCCACCCGCTGTCTCGACGAGGCGATCCGGATTACCGAATCACACGGTGAATCGGTATACCGGGGCCGCTCGTCCCTGACCCTCGGGCTGGTGATGTGGAGGGAGGGCGACCGCGATCGCGCGGTGCTGCTTCTGCGGCGGGGACTCGAGCTGGCCCGCGCGGTCGACGATCCGTTCGGAGCCACCTGGTGCCTCGAAATTCTCGCCTGGATCTCGTGCCGCGAGAACGATTTCCACCGCGCCGCCGTCCTGCTGGCAGCGGCCGAGATGCTTCGACAGCGGGTAGGGACCTCCATCGTTCAGATCCCCGACTTGACCGAATCCCACAGGGAATGTGAGCTCGTCGCCCGGCGCTCGCTCGGTGCCCGGGCGTTCGAGACTGCGTCCCGCGAGGGCGAGGCGCTGGGTTTCACCGCGGCCGCCTCGTATGCCCTGGGCGAATCTCTCCCGGCAGCGCCGCGGCGCGGCGATCCGGCGGCGGCGCTGACCAAGCGCGAACGCCAGGTCGCCGACCTGGTCGCGCAGGGTCTGACCAACAAGGCGATCGCCGCCCGCCTCGTGATCTCGCAGCGCACCGCGCAGGGTCACGTCGAGCACGTTCTCGCGAAACTCGGATTCTCCTCCCGGGCTCAGATCGCGGCCTGGGTCACGGAACTGTCAGCCGACCCGGGCGCCTCGAGACCCTGATGCCGTTCCGTCGCACGCTCTTCGGGCGATGGGAGTCAGCCGCCACCGCTCGGGCAGGATCCGGAAACCGAACCGCACGGCGCCGCCGAATCGGCGGAGTCTGCGCTCGTCGGCGGCGGACCACTCCCAGCCGAGCTTGTCGCGCGCGACGGGAGGCAGCGTTCCCCGGGCGATCCAGACGAGCAGCCGTCCGAACGCGGGACCGACGAGACGCCACACGACCTCGGGGATGCGATCGTCGGGACGTGGCATCGACAGTCCACTCAGAAGCCGCGACCTGCGCACCGTCTCGGTCTTCTCCAGGACGGTGCCGACCATCTCGTTCCAGTAGTCCACGAAATCGGCGTACGTCTCGGGTAAGTGGGTGGCCGACACCCCGTAGAGCGCATACCACTGCTTCGACTCCTGATACAGCTGTTCCTTCTCGCCGGTGGTGAGCGGTTCACCGAAGTATTCGGCGACCACGTACTGGGTGCCGAGGAACGTGGCGTGTGCCCAGAAGTACGGACCCGGGTTCAGTGCGTGGTACCGCCGTCCATCGTCCGTGGTGCCCTTGATGTCCTTGTGCATGTCGCGGATCATCCGGGCCTCCGCGCCCGTCGGATCGTAGAGCGCCCGGATGATCGGCCCCGCGGAACGGGCCAGCCGGGCGAGTTCGTTGTCGAAGACGGTCGAATGCTGCACGAGGGCCGTGTCGATGACGGGGTGCATCACCTGCAGCGTGCCCGACCACGAGATGAGCAGCGCGGTTCGCCAGTCGCCGAACCGGTGCCACGTCAGCGAATCGGGTCCGAGCGCAGGCGCAGTCGAACGACGGTGGGGCGGAAGCTCTGTGGTGGTCATGGCGATCTCCTGATGCCGCTGGATGTGGAACGCGTTGCACTCAGGATGACTGTTGACATCACCTGATGTCAACAGTCGGTGCGCGAGGGCACCCCGATCGACACCGGGATCGGTGAGACGATGACGGGATGAGCGACAGCGAGAACCCTCGTGGAGCGCCGCGCAGATGGCGCGGCCAG
The DNA here is from genome assembly GCF_042673295.1 of Rhodococcus sp. NPDC057014. Taxonomy (NCBI): domain Bacteria; kingdom Bacillati; phylum Actinomycetota; class Actinomycetes; order Mycobacteriales; family Nocardiaceae; genus Rhodococcus; species Rhodococcus sp. NPDC057014. Next base: position 9,009 of record NZ_JBHUSF010000076.1, on the reverse strand, counting down.
GAGCCGGACGACCGCCGTGCGGCGAGGCGCACGGCCCTGATCGAGGCCGGCCTCCAGATCATGGGCACGGAGGGGACGGCGGCCACGACCATGCGCGCGACCTGCCGTCAGGCAGGCCTCACCGAACGCTACTTCTACGAGAGTTTCGACAATCGGGAGGCGCTACTCGTCGCCCTCCTCGACCACGTCGTCCTGGGTGCGAGGGACACCCTGGTCGGGGCACTCGACACGGCCCCGGAAGATCCGGGCCGACTCGTCCGCCACGTCGTGAAGGCGTTCACCGGCTACATCGCCGAGGACCGGCGGCGGGGACGCATCATGTTCGTCGAGTCGCAGTCCGTGCCGGAACTGGCGCAGCGCGGCGAACAACTCGTCGCCGAGTTCACCACCCCCATGGCCGCGGCACTGAAAATGCTGGGTGCCGACGGCGCACCCCGCGATGCCGTCAACACCCAGCTGAACGCGATTGCCTTGTTCGGGGCGATCGCCTTCCTGTATCAGCGCTGGCTCACCGGCAGCCCGAAGATCTCGCAGAAGCGGATCGTCGAGCACATCGCCCTCACCATCGAGGCGCACGTGCCGGTGAACAGCACCCCCTAGATCTGCGCGTCACGGACCAGGGGCCGACGCATCGCTTCGAGGCCGACGACGATCACCACGGCGATCACCACGTGCATGACAGCCAGTGCGATGGTGCTGGCGGTGTCGAAGTCCGCCTGGACGGTGAGCGCGATCGTCGCCAGCGGCAGCAGCGCGCCGATCACCTCGGCGGGCCGAATGACCGCCACCCATTTCAGTGAGATGAGCGCGGCCAGCGTCATCCCGATCAACGTCGGAACCACCGTCAGGATGACGACGCCGCCGGGCGCGACACTGCTGGTCGTGCCCGCATCGGTCATCTCGAACGACCCGCCGGCGGCGACGCCGAGCAGCCAGATGACCAGATTCGGGACGAGCGCTCCGATGACGGTCGCGACGACCGCCCAGGGCCGGCTCAGTTCGAGCGTCGCCGGGTTGATCCGTGAGGTCGTGGTTGCAGAAATCGTGGCTCCAGTGTTGGACATGATCTGTACTCCCTGTCGAGTGGCTCGAAGTGCTACTGACCGATCCTGCAACCTCAACCATTGTTCGGGTCAAGGCGTGAAATCGAGGTCTTTTCGGTGGGACCTGACCATTAGACCCGCGGCAAGCACAAAACTCATCGCGATCGGCCCGAACCGGCCACCTGAGGGAAGATGGCCACTATGAACGCCGTCCCCGCACCCCCCGACCGATCGCGCGCGCTCCGCAACCCGCTCCGCGTCCTCGCGCGGTGGCTGGGCACCCAGGAATGGGTGATGCGGATGGCACCGGTCATCATCTGGCTGGAGTCACACCTACGAGCGTGGACCGGGAACCGCGTGAGTCTCATCGGCATCGCCGGCCTGCAGTCCGTGCAGGTGACGGTCCCGGGACGCAAGAGCGGCACCCCGCGGACGACGGCGCTGCTGTGCATCCCGTACGGCGACGGATACATCGTCACCGGTTCCAACTGGGGCCGACCCGACCACCCGGCGTGGTCGGCGAATCTGCGCGCAGCGGACGAAGCGCTGGTGAAGGCCGGGGCACGGGAGTCCCGGATGCGCGTCCGGATGGTCACCGGCGACGAACGCGAGAACCTGTGGAAATTCGTCGTCGACTACTGGCCCGGCTACCGCATGGAGCACCGGCGGTCCGGGGGACGCGAGTTCCGGCTCTTCGTGCTCGAGCCCACCCGATCGGCTACAACGCCGCGCGAATCCTGAAGATCGGCTCCACAAAGCGTTCGACGGTGCGCCGCTCGGCGGCCGCGTCGGGCAGCGGCCACGTCAACAGGGCCAGGACGACGCGCACGATCCATCCCGCGGCCTCCTCGTCGGGCGCGATGCGGGTGAGCGAGATCGCCACCCGGCCGAGTTCGGGTGCGCGGGCCAGGTATGCCACGTTCCCTGATGAGGTCGGCAGCGGCGGCGTGAATCCTCTCGACCGCAAGTACCCGCCTGCTGCCTCCGGTCAACCAGTCCGCCTGCTCCGCGTCCACGGCACCTCCAGAAACGTGTTTGCGATTTTGTCTCACGATGAGACGGATGCTTGCCAATTCTATAACGTGTTTCTCTCCGATAGGGTCGTGATCAGCATCGACGAGGCCGAATCATCGCGCCCTGAGACACCGGCAGAACGGTGCGCTGATCAGCGAAATCTCACCACGCTCGCCCCCCCTTGACAGAACTCGCCTCCGGCGCGAACTGTGGTGATATGCAACACGTTCTCTCCGACAAGGAGTCCGCGATGAGCCACTCGCCGACCCACGGAATCGACATCTTCGATCCGGCCCACCTCGACGACCCGAACGAGCTCTACCGAATCCTCCGCGAGCACTCCCCCGTCCATCGCGTCGCAGGCACCGACTTCTTCCTCGTGTCCACGTGGGACCTCGTGACCGAGGCAGCGAGCCGCACCGACGACTTCTCCTCGCACCTCACCGGCGTGCTGGTCCAGCAACCGTCGGGACCGCCCACGACGTTCGACATGGACGGCGGCGGTCAGGCGATTCACGTGCTGGCCACCGCCGACGACCCGACGCACCTGCACCACCGCAAGCTCGTGCTGCCCACGCTCGGCCGCCGCATCCGCGCGCTGACCCCCACCGTGCAGACGCTCGTCGACACCCTGTGGGACGAGGGCCTGCGGGACGGTCGGATCGACTGGGCGGCCGAGATGGCCGACCGCCTGCCGCTGACGATGGTGGCGCATCTCATCGGGCTGCCGGAGCCGGACGTTCCCCAGCTGCTCGCCTGGGCGTACGACAGCACGGAGATGCTGGGCGGGATCGTCGACGCGGGTCGCCTCGCCCGGCTGGTGATCTCCGTGACCGAACTGGCCGCGTACCTGCGGGCCGAACTCGTGCGGGCGAGGTCGCAACCGTCGGAGGATCTACTGGGCGTCCTCGCACACGCCTGCAATGCGGGAGAGCTGTCCGAGGACGTCGCGACACTCGTCCTGCTCCAGCTCGTCGGCGCGGGCGGCGAATCGACCGCGGGCCTGATCGCGAACGCCGCCCGCCTCCTGGCCACCCATCCCGGAGTGCAGACTCGACTCCGGCAGGAACCCGCGCTCGTCGACGCGCTTCTCGACGAGGCACTGCGTCTCGAATCCCCGTTTCGCGGGCATCACCGGCACGTGGTCGCCGACACCACCCTCGGCGGCGTCGACCTGCCCGCGGGTAGCCACCTGCTCCTGCTGTGGGGCGCGGCCAACCGGGATCCCGCCGCGTTCGAGAGGCCGGACGAGATCGTGCTCGACCGGCCGCACGTCCGCTCCCATCTCGCGTTCGGCAAGGGCGTCCACTTCTGCGTCGGATCGGCGCTCGCCCGCATGGAGGCACTCGCCGCCACCACCACGCTGCTCGCGCGCACCGACCGGTTCTCCCTCGCCGACGACGCCGAGACGCGTTGGCTCCCCAGCCTCCTCGTGCGCCGCCACAGCGCGCTCCCGCTGCGGATCCGGTCGTCGTCGAGCCGTGATTGACATTGACGTCAATATCAACCCATACTGTGACCGTGACCACAAGCGAGGCTCAGGAGCGGGCGCGGTCGGCGCGTAAGGACAACGACGGTCCCCGCCGCCGCGAACTCCTCCGCGCCGCGAGCGCCTGCTTCGCCGAACTCGGGTACGACCGGACCACCGTCGAGGTGATCACCACCCGGGCGGAAGTGTCGCGGGCGACGTTCTACGCGTACTTCTCCTCGAGGGACGAGGTGTTCCACGCCGTCGCCGCCGACGTCTGCGAGGAGTTCCTCGAGTCGCAGCACGTCGAAGGTCCGGCGAGCGAAGACCTGCGAGAGGTACTGCGCACCACCACGAAAGCCTTCGTCGAGGCCGTCTACACCAACGGACGGGTCCTCGAACTGATCAGGCACCGCGCCGGCCTCGACCCCGAGGTCGGCCGAAGCTGGACCACCGTGCAGACGCGGCTCATCCGCCGCTACACCCGGTTCATCGAGCGCATCAACGCCACCTGCGACGTCACGCCGTGTGCACCACCCGCCCGCATCGCGCAGACCCTCGCCGACGCCCAACTCGCGGGCGCGGCCCGGCTGGTCGATGCGAGCGCCCGCGAACAACGGCGGTACACCGCAGACCTGACCGCCATCTCCGAAAGACTCATCGGCTTCGCCTAACAAGGACAATCCGCACAGAATCGGGAGTTCGGTATGCCCACTTCGCCTTCGAGTGACCCCACGGCACTGGAATCCGCCCTCGCCGAGATACGCGCACTCCAGGACGCCGCGTGGCCACCGGAGGTACCGCGGACCGTCGAGTACCCGATCGAGGGCCGCACCGTGATCGACTATCTGCGGCACTGGGCAACGCACCGGCCGGACACCGTCGCGATCGACTTCTACGGCCGCGACATCACGTACGGCGAACTCGACGACCTGTCGGACCGCTTCGCCGGCTGGCTGCTGCAGCGGGGCGCGTCGGCAGGCGACCGCGTCGGCGTCCACCTGGCCAACTGCCCTCAATTCCACATCGCCATGCTGGGGATCCTGAAGATCGGTGCGGTCCACGTCCCGATCAACCCGTTGTTCCGTGAGCACGAACTCGCGTACGAACTCGGCGACGCCGGTGTGGAGATCCTGCTGACCCAGGATTCGTTCGCGGACATGGTCGAATCCGTGCGCGGCGAGTCGGCTCTGCGGCACGTCGCGGTCACGGCCCTGTCGGACCTGCTGCCCGCCGAACCCTGCGTCAGTCCGCCGTTCCCCACCGCGTCCGGGGCCACCGACTGGACGTCGATCATGGAATCGCCACGCGCCGATCCGATCCCGATGGATCCCGACGCGCTCGCGGCGCTGAACTACACCGGCGGCACCACCGGGATGCCGAAGGGCTGCAAACACACTCAGGCGCACATGGTGTACACCGCCGCCACCGCGACCCTGGCCGGGGGCAGCCAGGTGGGTGAGGCTCCCCCGGTAGTCCTCGGGTTCCTGCCCATCTTCTGGATCGCCGGCGAGGACTTCGGCATCCTGTACCCGCTGATCAACGGCGGCACCGTCGTGCTGCTCACCCGTTGGGACCCGGAAGCCGCGGCGACCCTCGTCGAACGCCGTGGTGTGACGTCGATGGTCGGCACCGTCGACAACTACGTGGAACTGATGGATCTGCCGGGCTTCGCCGAGCGGGACTTCTCCACCCTCGGCAACGCGATGGCCGTGTCGTTCGTGCTCAAACTCGACCCCGAGATCCGCGGCCGCTGGCGCGCAGCCACCGGGCACGTCCTCCGGGAGGCCAGCTACGGCATGACGGAGACGCACACCGCCGACACCATCACGCTCGGTTTCCAGACCGACGACGAGGATCTGCTCAGCGAACCCGTCTTCTGCGGGCTGCCGGTTCCGGGCACCGACGTGCTGATCGTCGACGACGCCGGGGTTCCGGTGCCGGTGGGGCAACCCGGGCAGATCATCGTCCGCAGTCCGTCGCTGCTCACCGGCTACTACGGCAAACCCGACGCCACCGCCGACGCACTCCGCGGTGGATGGCTCCGGACCGGTGACGTCGGAAAGCTGAACGGCAAAGGCGCGCTGCACTATCTGGCCCGCAACAAGGAGATGATCAAGACCAACGGGATGAGCGTGTTCCCCTCGGAGGTGGAGGCACTGCTCATGCTGCATCCGGCGATTCAGTCGGCCGCAGTGGTCCCGAAGCCCGATCCGGGCAAGGGGCAGGTGCCGTTCGCGTTCGTCCAGCTCCTGCCCGACCGTCGGGTGTCGGGTGAGGAACTGCGGGAGTGGGCCGCCCGGAACATGGCCACCTACAAGGTGCCCACCGTCGAGGTGCTCGACGCGCTACCCATGACGGCGACGGGGAAGGTCCGCAAGGCCGACCTGTTCGCCCTGGCCGAGGAGTACAAGTGACCCTGCTGGTCGCCAATCGCGGCGAGATCGCGCTGCGCATCATCCGCTCGGCCGAGGAAATGTCGGTCGACACCGTCGCCGTGTACGCGGAGGACGACGCCGACAGCCCCCACGTGCGGGCGGCGACCGAGGCGGTCGCACTGCGCGGCTCGGGACCGTCCGCGTACCTGGACGCTCGCGCACTCCTCGCCGCGGCCGCCGAGTTCGGCGCGACGGCGGTGCACCCCGGTTACGGGTTCCTCAGCGAGAACGCCGATTTCGCCCGCGCCTGCGGCGATGCCGGACTCACGTTCGTGGGCCCGGGCCCTGAGGTGCTCGACATCTTCGGCGACAAGTCGTCGGCGCGCGAGGCCGCTGTCGCCGCGAAGGTTCCGGTGCTCGCCGCGACGAACGGCCCCACCGACCTGGACGGCGTCCGCGCGTTCTTCGCGGAGCAGCCGCGCGGCATCATGATCAAGGCACTCGCGGGCGGCGGCGGCCGCGGCATCCGCGCCGTCCGCAGCGCGGACCGGATCGAGGAGGCGTACCGGGCGTGCGCGTCGGAGGCGGAACTCGGGTTCGGCAATCCCGCGGTGTTCGCCGAGGCGCTGCTCGAGGGCGCCCGGCACATCGAGGTGCAGGTGGTGGCGGCACCGCAGGCGGGCGTGACGCGGGCACTCGCCGTCGGCGACCGCGACTGCAGCGTGCAGCGTCGCCACCAGAAACTCGTCGAGATCGCACCCGCGCAGGGGCTCGATCCCGGACTGCGCAGCGAACTCCACGAGGCCGCGGCGCGGCTGTGTGCCAGTGTCGGCTACCGGGGCCTCGCCACCGTCGAATTCCTGGTGTCCCCGGACGGATTCGTGTTTCTGGAGGTCAACCCGCGGATTCAGGTGGAACACACAGTCACCGAGGAGGTGGCGGGGATCGACCTCGTCGCCGTGCAGATCGACCTCGCGCGGGGAGCGGACTTCAGGGAACTGGCGCTGCCGGACGGGGTCACCGCCGTCGGGCTCGACACGTCGGGCACACCGGCCGTCGCGCGCGGGATCGCCGTCCAGTCCCGGGTGAACATGGAGACGATGCGCCCCGACGGTCAGGCCGTTCCCGCCGCGGGCACGCTGTCCGTGTTCTCCCCGCCCACGGGACCGGGGGTGCGCGTCGACACCTACGGGCGGCCGGGGCTGTCGCCGAGCCCGCGGTACGACTCGCTCCTCGCGAAGGTGATCGTGCATTCCCGCGGGCAGTCGTTCGCGGCGGCGGCGCGCAAGGCGGATGCGGCGCTCGCCGAGTTCGTCGTCGAGGGCGTCCCCACCAACATCGGCTTTCTCCGGGCGATTCTCACGGATCCCGGCTTCGCCGACGGCGTCGTGGGCACCGACTATCTTGCGGAGCGGATGGGTGCCCTCGTCGACGCCGCGCACGTGCATCATCCGGCGGAGGTCGCGTCGGACACGCTCGAGTTGCGGGCCGGCGAGGACGTGCTGCGCGCGCACCTGGCCGGAACGGTCGTGGAGTCGGCCGCCGAGGGGTCCGCCGTGGCGTCGGGTGCGCACCTCGTGGTGCTCGAGGCCATGAAGATGCAGCACGTGATCGTCGCGCCCACCGGCGCTGTGGTGGAGCGGAATCTGGTGTCGCCCGGGCAGACCGTCAACGCCGGCGATCCACTGGTCGTGATCCGCCGCACCGGATCGGAGGCCGGCGACGTGGCCGACAGCGGGGTCGATCTCGATCGCGAGCGTGCCGATCTGGCGGAGATCCGGCAGCGGCACGACTACACCCTCGACGCCGCCCGGCCCGCCGCGATCGCGAAACGCGCGAAGCTCGGGAGGCGCAGCGCTCGCGCCAACATCGAGGATCTGATCGACCCCGGCAGCTTCGTCGAGTACGGGCCCCTCGTTCTCGCCGCGCAGCGCAGTCGCCGCTCCGAACAGGACCTGATCGAGAACACCCCCGCCGACGGCCTGATCGCCGGCCTCGCCGCAATCAACGGGGACGTGTTCGGTCCGCAGAAGTCCCAGGCGGTGGTGCTGTCGTACGACTACACGGTGCTCGCCGGAACCCAGGGCATGCGGAATCACGCCAAGACGGACCGGGTGATCGAACTCGCGGGCCGCAAACAGGTTCCGGTCGTCCTGTTCGCGGAGGGCGGCGGCGGGCGTCCCGGCGACACCGACGCCGGTCCCGCCGCGGGCCTGGACCTGAACACCTTCCGGTCGCTGGCGGCGCTGAACGGGAAGGTGCCGCTGGTGTCGGTCGTGTCCGGCCGCTGCTTCGCGGGAAACGCGGCCCTGGCCGGGGTCTGCGACGTCCTGATCGCCACCCCCGACGCGAACATCGGCTTGGGCGGTCCGGCGATGGTCGAGGGCGGCGGGCTGGGTGTGTACCGGCCGGAGGACATCGGGCCGGTCGACGTGCAGCGCCGCAACGGCGTGATCGATCTGCTCGCCCGCGACGAGGCGCATGCCGTCGAACTGGCGAAGACGTACCTGTCGTACTTCCAGGGGGTGCTCCCCGACTGGGAGGCCCCCGACGAGCGGCTGGCCCGTCACGTCGTCCCGGAGAACCGGTTGCGCGCCTACGACGTTCGCAGTGCGGTGGAGTCCATCGCCGACGTCGGCTCGGTCCTCGAGCTACGCCGCGACCACGGCGTCGGCATCGTCACCGCGCTGATCCGGGTCGAGGGGGCGCCGTACGGTCTCGTCGCGAACAGCAGCCACCACCTCGGCGGTGCGATCGACGCGGTCGCGGCCGACAAGATGGCCCACTTCCTGGAATTGTGCGAATCGTTCGGCCTTCCGGTGGTCTCGCTGTGCGACACACCGGGATTCATGGTCGGCCCGGACTCGGAGCAGGAGGCCACGGTCCGCCGGTTCGGCAAACTGTTCATCACCGGCGCGCAGATGACCGTGCCGTACGGAACGGTCATCCTGCGCAAGGGCTACGGCCTCGGCGCGATGGCCATGGCGGGCGGCTCCTTCCACGCGTCCGAGTTCACGGTCGCGTGGCCGACCGGCGAGATCGGCGCCATGGGGCTGGAAGGCGCGGTGCGCCTCGGGGTCCGGAAGGAACGCGAGGCGCTCGACGA